>JAITKE010000025.1 GCA_031278595.1 Puniceicoccales bacterium | reverse complement strand
AATTTTTTATATCAATCAGATTCCTACATCGGCCAGAAAACCCAAACCCAAGCTCCCCTGAAGTCTCTCGGTTTCCCCAAGCTCCTCGGCCCTCCAGAAGCGGATTGCCTTCTCTTCCGAAGAATTTTATAAAACTGCCCGACTCACAGATATTTCTATGGATTTCCAGGAAATCGAACCCGTTGTCCAGTTCCTCCGGCGCTACGCCAGCTATCCCAGCATCTCCAGCGACCCGAGCTGCGAACGGGGCATGCGGGATACCCGGGACTGCATCTCCGAATTTCTGAGGCGGGAGCACTTCGAAGTCCAGATCCTGGCCACCGCCAAGCATCCCATTCTCCTGGCCTCGCGCCCGATCTCGTCGTCGGCTCCCTCACTCCTCCTCTACGGGCATTACGATGTCCAGCCGCCGGAACCGCTGGAGCTCTGGGAATCGCCGCCCTTTGTGCCCACCCTTCGCCACGACGTCCTCTACGGCCGCGGCATCGCCGATAACAAGGGAGCCCATGCGATTCTCCTGCACGCCCTGGTCCAGGTGCTGCGGGAAAATCCCCATTTCCCCTGGAACATCCGCCTCCTGCTGGAGGGGGAGGAGGAAATCGGCAGTCCGCATATGGAGGAATTTTTAAAAACCCACGGCGATACGCTCCGCTCCGAGCTGTTCCTGCTCTCCGACACCGGAACCTGCGACGAGCAGCACCTGAGTCTGACGACCGGTCTGCGGGGACTCCTGAGCCTGGAATTCGAAGTCACGACGGCCAGCACCGACCTCCACTCCGGCCTGGGTGGGCCGATGCCGAACGCCGCCCAGGTGCTTTCCGAAATCTGTGCCCGGCTCCACGACGCGGACGGGAGGGTGACGGTGGAGGATTTCTACCGCGAAGTGCAAAGACCTTCGGCCGAGGAATTGGTCTCCCTGGAAAATTCTCCCCTCTCGGAAGAGACCCTGCGCTCCGAAGCGGGCCTCTCGGCCTTTGCGCCCCACGAGGGCTCCGCGGCCTATGCGCAGAAATTCCTCCCGACCCTGGAGATCAATGGCCTCAGCGCCGGCTGGCAGGGCCCGGGCGTCAAGACCATCATCCCCTCCAGCGCCCGGGCGAAGATCTCCTGCCGACTGGTGCCGGATCAATCGCCGGAAAAGATCCTCCAATCGCTTCAGGAGCGCCTACGGACCCTCTGTCCGCCCTGGGCCCGCCTCACGATCCTTCCCGAAGCCCTAGGCAAGCCCTATCGTTTCCCGCTGGAATCCTTGTCTTCCCAAAGCCCCTCGCCTTCCCTACTGGCCCAGGCCTTCCGGCTCCTGCAGGAGGCCACCCAACAGGTCATGAGCACACCGCTCCGGCTCAGCCGCGAGGGCGGCAGCATTCCCCTGATGCAGACCATTCAGGAGCTGACCGGCATGAACCCGCTGATGCTCGGATTTTTCACCTCCCAGAACCGGCTCCACGCACCCAACGAAAACCTCTCGCTGGCGATGATGACCCGGGTCTACCACGTTTTTCGCCACTTCTTCGCCGGCCTCGCCCAGATCGGATAAAAAGGAAGCCGCCAAATCCCATGCTCGTTGTAAAACTCTTCGCCAATCCTACCTCCCTCGGATAGAGAAAGCTGTCAAATCCTGCACTGCCGTAAAATTCCGTACTGCGCCGAAGACTCGCCCTAGAAGGTGTCATCAAATGAAAGGTGAACAAAGGGAAAAAGAGAGCGAAAGAAGAGGGAATGGAAAAAAAGACACACAGGAAAGACCCATCAGATGGATTGTGGAACAAAATGAGAAGGTCGCTACCTGATTTGACGATACCCCCTAAGGAAATTCGTCTCAACAAGGGCGTTTACTGGAGGGTCTTGTTTTTTTGGGGCCGGCCCACTATGCGCTGAAAGATTTCCCTCAGCATTCGCCTTTCAATATTCGCCCCTCGCCGCCATTCACGCCGAAGACTCTCCTCAGTATTTGCGGCAACTCAGCATTCGCGATGAAAAGACTCCCCTCCAGCATTCGGCTGCTGCTAGGCGCAGGACGGAGTTGACAGACACTCCGATTGCCCTATTTCCTTTACTTCAGTTCATTTTCGTCTATCATTTATACCATCATTTATATTTATGGAATACGAGCACACATCGAATCCCGTTCTTCAGGAACGCGCCTTCGAGGCCATGCCGGTCTCTACGGCCTTCATGAGCATTTCCGGCTGCGTCAACAAGACCGCCATCTGCCTCGGTCTGGTTTTTCTCTCGGCCGCCTTCGCCTGGAAGACTTCCTACGCCTCCATCGAGGAGCTCATGGGGAAGACGATGCTCTTCGGCATTCTGGCCTTCATCGTCGCGCTGTTCGGCATCTTCAAGCCCCATCTCGCCAAAGTCACGGCGCCCCTCTACTCCCTCTTCGAAGGCCTCGTGCTCGGCAGCATCTCCCTGCTCTTCGAGCGCTCCTACCCGGGCATCGTCCTGCAGGCCATCGCCCTGACCTTTGGTGTGTTCGTCGCCATGTTGGTGGTCTACAAGACCCAGCTCATCCGGGTCAATGAGAAGTTCGCCATCGGTCTCTTCGCGGCCACTGTGGGCATCATGCTCGTCTATATGGCAAACCTGCTCTTCCACCTCCTTACGGGGCACGGATTCGGCTTTTTGGGCAGTTCTAGTCCCTTCAGCATCGGCTTCAGCCTCTTCGTCGTCGCCGTGGCCGCCCTCAACCTCGTCCTCGACTTCGACTTCATCGTCCGCCAATCCCGCCGTGGAGCCCCGAGGGAGCTGGAGTGGTACGCCGCCTTCGGGCTCATGGTGACCCTGGTCTGGCTCTACGTGGAAATTCTACGACTGCTGTCCAAGCTGCACAGCCGCCGCTAGGGTTCAGGCTTGCCCATGCCGGAGCGGCTGCTGGTTTTCAAGCCGTCTTCGCTGGGGGACGTGGTTCATGCCCTGGCGGTCATCCGAACCCTGCATCGGATCCGACCGGATATTCTTGTCGACTGGGTCATTCGGGACAATTTAGCCCCCCTGCTCGTCCATTCAGGCCTGGTGAATCATATTAACCAATTCCACCGGAACGCGGGATTAGGGGCCTTTATTCGCTTGATTAGGGAAATACGTCGAAGCGAGTATGAAACGGTCTGGGACATGCAGGGGCTGGCCCGAACGGCGCTTCTGACCCGTGGGGCTCGAGCGAAGCGAAAGATCGGCCGCCGGGATGCCCGTGAATTTGCCTTTCTGGCCTACCAGGAACGCGTCGGGCCCAGCAAAATCCAAGCAAAGGAGATGCATGCGGTGGACATTCTGGCTCAATTTCTCCCCACCCTGGGTGTCTCCGAAGCGCCCACGGGAGTCATCGACTGGAGATTTTACAGCGATCCAACCCCATTCCATTCCATCACCCAAAAGGAAGAAGAGCCCACCATCGCCCTCTTCCCGGAAGCCAGGGGCAGCGGGAAGGAATGGCCCTTTTTCCCCCTCTTCGCCCAGGAGCTGCTCCGGGACGGGCGATTGCCGTCCGGCTGGAAGATAAAGATTCTGGGCTGCAGGAGAGATAATGCCTTCGATCCCCATCCCCGATTGGAGGATGGACGAGGACGGACCCAGCTGGCGGAACTTCTGCCCCTCATCCGGCGGGCGCGCTGCGTCGTGGCCAATGACAGCGGGCCCGTCCACCTCGCCGCCAGCATGGGAACCCCCGTCCTCGGGCTCTACGGGCCCACGGATCCAAAGCGCTTCGGACCCTATCCCCTCACCCGCCCGTCGAACGCCTGGCTTCGGGCAGCCGGCGGGGATTTAAAGGCCTTGCCAGTGTCCCGGGTTCTCGACAGGGTATTCGAGTTAATAGAACTAGGACATTCCCGATGAAGATGCGTTACGGAATCTGGCTTGCCCTGGGCCTGCTCTGCGGCTGCACGGCCCTTGTTACGGAGTACCGGCGCAGCCGGAATGAGCCCCAAGCTCTGCCGCCGTGTAGCGATGGCCGGACGAGGATCAGCACGCGGATCATGGGCCCGGGAGGACTGACGCTGACGACGATGAAAAGGGTATTGGGGCAGAATAACCCCGGTCTCAGCGGGGAGAAAATCCAGGAGATCGCCCGGGCCTATCTGGAGGAGAGCCGGGCCGAAGGGGTCAACCACGACCTCGCCTTCGCCCAGATGTGCCTGGAGACCGGCTATCTCCGCTTTCGGGGGCAGGTTAGGGCGAGTCAGAACAATTTCTGTGGCCTGGGGGCGACGGATGACGGGGCCCGTGGGGCGAGCTTCCGCAGCATCCGCGAGGGCGTGCGGGCGCATATCCAACATCTCAAGGCCTACGGATCCCGAGAAGCGCTGAAAAATCCCTGCGTCGACCCGCGATTTCGCTTCATCCAAAGGG
>JAITKE010000020.1 GCA_031278595.1 Puniceicoccales bacterium | reverse complement strand
CTCCACGACCTCACCGGCCGCTGGGCCTCCGATCGGCACTACGGCGAAAAGCTCCGGGGGCGACTCATCCTCTTCTACCGGCTCCAGAACAGCGGGAACTGAGGCTCAGGTCGACTGCGGAGGTGTTTTTTGGGGCTGCCTTTGGCTTCCAAAGGAAGCGGCCCGCCTTTGGCGGGCCCCGCCGAAGCCCCCGGAGGGGGCTTCGGTGCAAAGGCAGCCCCAGCCCATTTTTCCCGTTGCAAAGACAGCCACGGCGGACGTTCCCCCGAATCCCTTCATTACTCATTTCCCCACATTTCTTTCTCATTTTTCATTAAAACAATGGATGGTTTAGCCTATGTTTTCGCAAAAAAGTATACTGACCCTTCTGGACGAGGGTTTTGAGGAGATCGAATCCGTCGTTCCGGTTCGCCTCTGGCGCTACGCCGGACAGTCCGTAAGCCTAGTCTCCTGCAGCAATTCCCTGACCGTCTGTGGCTCCAGCGGCATCACCCTCCTGGCCGAAGCCTGCCTGAAAGACGCCGAGGTGAGTTCCGATGTGCTCTTCCTGCCGGGGGGCGACAGCTGCAAGAGAATGAGGAAAAACCCCCTCGTTATCCAAAAAATCCGGGCCTATGCCGAGCAGGGCAAATTCATCGCCACCATCTGCGGTGCCTCGCTCCTGCTCCAGGAGGCCGGTCTTCTGGAAGGGCGCCGCTACACGGCCTATCGGGGAAAATATTTTCCCGGGGCGGATTACTCGAAGCCGGTGATTTTGGATGGCCCCATCCTCACCGGGCGAGACCTAGGAGCGGCCTTTGTCTTTGCCATGCGGCTCCTGCAGGCCATCGAATTTCCTCTAGAAGCTATGGAAAAGAACATCAAAAAGCTAGGCCTGGAGGAGTTTTGGCAACAGATGAAGGAGGAGGGATAAAATGGATTCGCCTCGATGGCTTTTCTCCGTCATTAACGGGCCGTTCGACGATTCCGGCGGTGAGAGACGGAGTACAATATTTGAAGGTCTGGCGCCTTTGGAGCCCTTCGGGCTCCGGCCCGCTGTGCGGGCCCGCGCCCGAGGGAGAGATAGCGGGCTTGAGGCTGGCTTTGCCCCGAGGAGAGTGAACTGCGTTCACCCCCTCGGGGCGACCCGCGCAGCGGGCTCGATTCCGGAGGAATCGAAAGCCAGCCCCCACCCACCCACCTCAAGCCCGTTCCCTCCCTCGGGCGCAAAGGCGCCAGACAACGGTCGCCTGCGCGTCGACAAGACGCAGCTGGAAGCCAGGCCATAAGACAGAGTGAGCTTTCCCGCTGAGCAGATGGGATTGGGTTTGCCATGTTGATCAAGGCCAAGAAAAGCATACTGGTGCTCCTGGGCGAGAAGTTCGAGGAGATCGAACTGGTCATTCCCGTCAGCGTTTGGCGCTATGCCCGACAGACCGTGATCATCGCCTCCTGCACCGATTCGCTGTCCGTCCGCGGGGTCAACGGCGTCACGGTTTCGGCCGATGAATACCTGAGGGATGCCGAAGTGAGTTCCGACATCCTCTTCCTCCCGGGTGGAGATGGCCACGAGACCCTCAGGAAAAATTCCCTGGTGCTGGAAAAAATCCGGGCCTATGCCGAAAAGAAAAAACTCATCGCCGCCATCTGTGCTGCGCCTCTACTCCTGCTCGACTGCGGCCTTTTGGAAGGGCGTCATCACACCGCCTATCCCTGCCGAGAGCTCCCTTTGGCTGACCAGTCGGTTCCGGTCGTTTTGGACGATGGCATCCTGACCGGAAGAGATCCGGGGGCCGTATTTGCCTTTTCCCTGGAGCTGCTGAAAGCCATCGCCGCTTCCCAGGAAGATGATGAGGTTCAGGCCCACATGAAAGAGCTCGTCCGAAGCATGGGCCTAAAAGAACTTTGGCGCCAGATGGGGAACGAGATATGAGATCTCAGTATTGACTATTTTTCCCCGTCGCTAGAAAAGGGCTGAAGAGGGGTATATGGATAATCGTAAAGGTAGTTGTAGTTTCTTTGGATCGGCCTTGGGGAAGAGCTGTCTGTGCCTGGCGCTTCTGTTGCCGGCCAAGGCGCAGGCCTATTTCACGTTTTTCGAAAAATGCGCGATGCCGGAAGGACTTCCGGGAGAGATAATGGGGACCATTCTGGGTTCTGGATTAAGTCCGGACAAACGCTTGTTCTTCAAGCAGTATCTCTGCCTTTTGCCCAGAGAAAGAAAAATCGTCTACGACTTCCCGCCCGCTTCCACAGAGCCCAAATACCTTCAGGCGATCAAAATCTTCGGCAAAAACGTCCAGTTTCAAGATCCGAGCAATGACCAATTAGTTCCAAAGGACTCACCCTTGTGTCAGATGGAAGTCCGATTGGCTGCCCTGAAGAGAAAGGGGAATTGGGAAGGATTTGCGCTCAAGCGCTTCGGTTCACAACAGCGGCCAGGGTCGCTCGAGCTCAGAGCGGACTGGGGGAACGTAAAATCTTTCTGGTCCGCCATTTACGCCACGGTGATCGGCAATGGTGGCGGAGAGGTTAATGTTTGGATCCTCGTCCAAACGGAGATCATTCTCTGTCCACCTCCCCAATATTTAACCTGCTTCCTGGAACGCCTAAATCCAGACTGGAGAATCCAAAACGTCCCGGGCGACGGGTATTGCGGATTTTGGTCCGCCATCACCTCGATGATCAACATCGACGACCACCGCTTCGCGAGACAGGAAGGGGAGGAATACTTCGCCGATGATCTGGACCAGGTACGGGCACTGCGTGAAGGGATTTACGAGCCCATGAAGGAGGATTTCTTAGGAGACCAGCAGACATTCTTCCAAGGTCTGGCACCCGAACATTCCCTCAAAGCGATGCGGCAGCACGTAATGGAAGGTGCTTCTTTTCAAGGGGTATCAGCACCCTCCCCATTCTGGCTATGGCAGGAGGATTTCCCCTATCTGGCTAGGGCGACGGGCCATCCTGTCCTGGTCGTCGCCTTCACGGAGGATGGTCATTCGGTTACCTTTAACGTATCTCTGGCGGATGGCCGGCGGGTGGATATCCGAGATATCGGCTCCCTCAGGGCATGTATTCGAGCGAATCCCGGTTTTATAAAGATGTTCCACAGTGGCAATCACTACCAGGCCATCATCCGCTTCCGCTAGAGGGTGTCGTCAAACAAAAGAGGGACGAAGGAAAAAAGAAAGGAAGGAGGAATGGAGAAAAGAACCCATAGGAGACATGACCCATCAGATGAATTGCGAAACAAGACGGAGAGCTTGTTGGCTGATTTGACGACAGTCTCTAGTTTTTTTGGGGCCCCGGGACAGCCCTCAAAGAGGGCTTAAGCGGCTAAAGCCGCTTGCTCGCAAAGCGAGCGTCCCGGGGCCCCCGCCGAAACGCTCGACAGAACCCCCGGCGCCCGCAATCGATAAACCCACCGGTTTCCACAATTGATGAAAGCCCGGCTCCCACGATCGACAGAAGCCTAGAGGGCCTTGGGTCGAGAGGAGGGAAGGGCCATGGCAAGGCTGCGGTTGTAGTCCCCTTCCGGCAGGGTCATGCGGGAGGGGTAGGGCCAGTTGCGCACGCGGATCACCTGATCGCTGGCGGGGAATTTGAAATTCCTCCGGCTCTGGAATTGGAGGTGCAGCGGGGCCTCCAGCTGGGCGATGTGATTGGTCAGTGAAAGGGCCCTAAGCTCTACCTCCTGCAAGTCCCGCTCCAGGGAACGGATATGAAGCGCGTGGGCCGCGATCTTCTGCCGGAGAAAGACCATCGATAGGCCGAGGCAGGCGAACAGCATCGCTCCCAATAGGATTACGGAGAACAGGGATTTGAAAAAATCCTGACGATAGGTTTTCATTTTCATAATGGTTTATAAGTTTTGATGTTAAATTTTCTCCGCCCTTGGTTTATTTCCATACCTGGTCTGCAGTTTCAGTGTTAAATTTTTCGGTTTATCTTTCATCCTTGGTTTGCGGCTCTGGTGCTAAATTTTCCCGCCCTTAGTTTATTTTCATACTTGGTTTGCAGCTTCGGTTCTAAATTTTTTCCAATGCCCTCAGCTTGGCCGAGCGCGAGCGCGGGTTTTTCGCCAGCTCTCCCCCCGAAGGGCGAAGGGATTTTTTCGTCAGCAGAAGGGCTTCCGCTTTTAGAGGTGCTTCCGCAGGACTCTCGGAGCGCGATTCGGTGGCCTTTTCCCGAAAAAAGTTTTTGACGATGCGGTCCTCCAGGGAATGGAAGCTGAGGACCACCAGGCGTCCGCCGGACCTGAGCCTTGGAAAAACCTTCGGAAGGGCCTCCGACAGCTCCGACAACTCCCGATTCACCGCGATGCGAATGCCCTGAAAAGTCTTGGTCGCCGGATGGATTCTTCCAAAACGCTCCCGAAGGGGGTAACAGGAGATCACCAACTCGGCCAAAAGATCCGCCCTCTCCGCCGCCGGCTTTCCCCGATGGGAGAGAATTTTGTTCACGATGGACTTCCAGTGCCGCTCTTCGCCGAAATCGCGAATGGCCTCGACGAGCTGTTCCCGGGAAGCGGTGGCGAGAAAATCGGCGGCCGATGGCTCCGTGTTCGGATCCATCCGCATGTCCAGACGGGTCGAATGGCGGAAGGAAAACCCGCGTCGGGGATCGTCGAGCTGCAGCGACGAGAGGCCGAGATCCATCAGCACCCCGTCGTAAGTCATCGGCGGCAGCGCATCGACCGTCGAGAAGTTCCGGCGCTGGAATTGGAGGCGACCCGGATAGGCTTTTTCCAACAACAAGGCCCTTGCCTCGGCCCCGGGGTCCCGATCCATCGCCCAGAGCTCATTGGCCGCGTTGGCCTCCAGGATGGTCCTCGCATGGCCGCCGCCCCCGAAGGTCATGTCCAAAAACACACCAACCCTCTCGGCGCACAGGAATTCACAGACCTCCGACCGCATCACCGGAACGTGCTCCAGCGCCATTCCAACTGGACTTATTACGTTCATTCCATCTGCCACGCTTATTCCCACTGGACTTGCCGTACTCATAGCCCTATGGATTTCAAAATGAGGCTCATCTCGTCCTCCTGGGGGATCGGCCGCTGCAGATAGGCCCTAAATTTCTCGGGATTCCAAATGTGGAAGGTCGTGTAACTTCCCACCATGAGCACGTCGCTGCGGATCTCGGCGTGGCGTACCAGTCGTTCCTCCAGCTTCATCCGCCCCTTGGCATCGCAGTCGAAGGTGTCGGCCTGGGAGAACAGCCTGGCCAGGGCCTGCTGTCCCACCTGATCCCCCAGGCTCACATTGGAGACCTTTTCCTCCAGCCGGACGATCATTTTGGGCGGGTAGACCGTGATGCAACCGACGGGATTCGGCAGGGCCAGAAAAGAGGGCGCTTCCCCTTCATCCGTCGGACGCCACTTCAGGGGCAGGCTCAGGCGGCACTTGTCGTCCAGAGAACGCTCGAATTCACCGACATAAAAGCTCTTGGCCAAGAGAAACATCGCTGCGAAATTTTATCCCACAGCGGAACAAAATTTCCCAAAACTTCCCACAGTCAATTTTTTTATGAAAAAAGAGGAAGATAGAACGAAAGCTTTTAGGCTCCTATTAGTATTTCCTAATGGAGACTATAACTTTTTCCTCACATCCCTGTGCTCCGGGAGAAAAAGGGGGAATTCTCGGCTTCGGGAGGGAAAATTTCGGCCTCAGCGAAAGACTTTTCGCAGCCGGCGAAGGCTTTCTTCCAGCACCTCCAACTCGTCCGGGTGATTGTAGGGAGCCAGAGAG
>JAITKE010000021.1 GCA_031278595.1 Puniceicoccales bacterium | reverse complement strand
AAACGGCCGATTCATTTAAGAAACGACCGATCAATTTCGAAAACCTTATGAGTGACAATTTGAGCGCATTGGGACAGGAAATCCGCGAATCGTCCGCCTGGGTGGCGCTGCTGCGGGACGAGATGAGCCGCGTAATCGTAGGACAGCGCTACATGATCGACCGGCTGATCGTCGGACTGCTGAGCAACGGGCATGTGCTCCTGGAGGGCGTCCCGGGCCTGGCCAAGACCCTGTCGGTGCGAACGCTGGCGGCGGCGATTCGGGCGAGCTTTAGGCGCATCCAGTTCACCCCCGACCTCCTGCCGGCCGACATCGTCGGCACCTTGATCTACAACCCCCGCGAGGCGAGCTTCGAGACCAAGAAGGGCCCGATTTTCGCCAACGTCGTCCTGGCGGACGAGATCAACCGCGCGCCGGCCAAGGTGCAGAGCGCGCTGCTGGAGGCGATGCAGGAGCAGCAGGTGACCATCGGCGAAACGACCTTTCGACTGCCGGAGCCCTTTCTGGTGCTGGCGACCGAGAACCCCATCGACCAGGAGGGCACCTATCCCCTGCCGGAGGCCCAGGTGGATCGCTTCATGATGAAGCTGAGGATAGAATACCCGGACATCCACGAGGAGAAGCGGATTCTGCAGCTGATGTCGAAGACCGAGCCGCTGCCGGAGATCCATCCGGTGGTGTCGCCGGAGAGCATCTTGGAATCCCGCAAGGTTCTGGACCGCATCTACATCGACGAGAAGGTGGTGGACTACATCGTGAACATCGTCTTCGCCACCCGCAAACCCTCGGATTACAAGATCAACATCAATCACTTTATCCAATTCGGAGCCTCTCCTCGGGCCACCATCGCCCTGACCCTGGCGGCCAAGGCCTGGGCCTTTCTTCAGGGGCGGGCCTACGTGGTTCCACAGGATGTCAAGACCATTGGCATCGACGTGCTGCGCCACCGGATTCTCCTGACCTACGAAGCGGAAGCGGAGTCCATCACGGCGGAAACCATCATTTCCCGCATTCTGAACACGGTGCCGGTGCCGTAAGCCATCCGCACGCGCCATCGCAGCCTATGGGAAAAGCCGCCGAGCAGGAGCAGCGACAGGAGCGGATCCAGCAGATTTTGAAAAAAGTCCGCCGTCTGGAGATCAAGACGCGCCGGCTGCTGAGCGATCCCCTGGTGGGGGCCTACCGCAGCGTCTTCAAGGGCCAGGGAATGGATTTCGAAGAGGTCCGCGAATACTGCCCGGGCGATGAGGTCCGGACCATCGACTGGAACGTCTCGGCCAAGATGAACCGGCCCTACATCAAGAAATTCCGGGAGGAGCGGGAACTGACGATGCTGATCGCCGTCGACCTGAGCGCGTCGCTGAACTTCGGCAGTGGGGAGCAGACGAAGCGGGACGTGGCCGGAGAGCTGGCCAGCGTGCTCGCGTTTTCGGCCACCAAGAATAGCGACAAGGTCGGTCTGCTGCTCTTCAGCGACCGCATCGAGGCCTACATCCCACCCCACAAGGGGAAGAATCACATCCTGCGGGTCATCCGCGAGATCCTGTTCTTCGAGCCGAAGGGACGGCGAACGGATCTCGCCCAGGCGCTCCATTTTCTGCGACAGATTCTGAGGCGGCGGGCCATCGTCTTCCTCCTCAGCGACTTTCTTCCCTGTGGAACTGCTTCCGGTGCCCTATCCGAGGAGGAGCTGCGTTCCCTGCGATGGATGCGGCGCAGCCACGACATCGTCTGCGTGCGGGTGGGCGATCCGCGTGAGCAGCTCCTGCCTCCCGTCGGCTGGGTGCGCTGGGAGGACAGCGAGACCGGGGAGCTGCGGGAGGTCAACACCGCTTCGCGGGACTTTCAGAGGAATTATGAGTCCCTTCTGCGTGCGAGGAACCGGCAGCTGGAGGAACATTTTCGGCGCAGCGGCATCGATTCCTTCGCCATTTCCACCGATGTCCCCTTTCTCCATGCCTTCGACTCCTTTCTGAAAACGCGCCATGCGCGCCGCTGAGCGGCCATTTTGTGTTTTTCCGGTCGCCTTTGGAGCCCTCGGCTCAGGCCCGCTGCGCGGGCCCGCCGAAGGGAATGGGAAAATTCTTTTCCCATTCCCCCTCGGCGCAAAGGCGACCGGCAAACGACGTGCCCGCAGCTCCGCCGAACAGCAGAGAGGGAAATCGCGGCAGTGGCTGAGGGTTTGTGCCGTTGTCAGAGGCTGTCCGCAGCGCCGTTGGCTGGAGGAGAAAAGCGCCGGCCGGAGCAGCGCTTTCGGCGGTCGGATTTTTGGGGAAATTCCTTTTAAGTGCGTGCGTTACGGTGGAGGGGATAGAAGAGGGAAAAACATCGGTCGGTACGGTGGAGGAAGCTCCGGCTGATCCAATCCCTAGACGTCCATGCTGAACCCGAGCCAGACGCGGCAGTTTCTGAGGGACTTGAAGCTCCGGCCGAAAAAGTCGCTGGGGCAGAATTTTCTGGTCGACTCAAACATCGTCCGGAAATCCCTGGCCATGGCCGAGGTCGGTGCGTCGGATACGGTCGTGGAAATCGGCCCGGGCCTGGGCACCCTGACGCAGGGGATTTTGGAGAGCGGGGCGGAGCTTTTCGCCGTCGAGTATGACGGGAGGCTCTGCGCGCATTTGGAAAAGAGCTTGGGCCAAACTTATGGGGAGCGCTTCCACCTGCTTCGGGGGGATGCCGTGGCCTTTCCCGTGGCGGAGAAACCGGAAGGACGGGACTACAAAGTGGTGGCGAATCTGCCCTACGCGATTTCCACGCCCTGGATGGATGCCCTGCTGGGCCAGATGGTCCTGCCTTCGCGCCTCGTCGTCCTGCTCCAGCGGGAAGCGGCGGAGCGCTTCTTGGCCCCCGTCGGGACGAAGGCCCTGGGCCCCATCGCCCTCTTGCTGCAGTCGGCCTACGACAAGGTCGAGGCCCATCCGGTTTCTTCCCATTGCTTTTTTCCCGAACCGGCGGTGGATTCCATTCTGCTGAGCCTGTCCCTTAAGCCGGAGCCCTTTCGCTTCTCCCGCGGGACGAAGCTCCTCCTGCGCCGGCTCTTCACCCAGCGCCGCAAGCAACTGGGGCATCTGATGGCCCAATACCTCCCGCCGGCCCTGGCCACTACCTGGTCGGATCTGCTGCGCCGGAATGGCCATTCCCCCATGGCGAGGCCGGAGGAAATCCCGGTGGAGCTGTGGCAGCGGCTGGAATCGGGCCAATAGTCTGTTAAGGGAATAAGGAACCTGGGGATTATGGGCCGCGCGCGCGATGGCCGCTCACTCCGGCAGCGACTGGAACAGGGCCCGTCGTCCTAGAGGGTGTCGTCAAATAGAAACTGGAAACTTCTGTCAATCGTGAGAGCTGAGGTTCCGTCAACCGTAGAAGCTGGGGTTCATCGAGCGTTTTGGCGGGGGCCCCGGGACGCTCGCTTCGCGAGCAAGCGGCTTTAGCCGCTTAAGCCCTCTTCGAGGGCTGTCCCGGGGCCCCAAAAAAATGCCCCCCTCATTCTAGTTTGACGACACCCTCTAGTATTAGTCAGCCGTCCCGGTAGGTTTTTTTGGGGGCGATGGCCCCCTGGCAAAGCCAGGCGGCTGTTTTCCTGAAAGTAAAACAGCCGAGTCTGAGAATGGCCGAAGGCCGTTCTCAGCCGGGCCATCGCCCCAAAACGGCCTGAAAAGCCAGTCTAAAAAGCAGAAGAGACGCCGCTTACTCTGGCAGTGGCCAGAATTGTACCGGCCAGCCGGCTGGAAAGACGGGACGCCATGGAACGCCACTCACTCCGGCAGCGGCCAGCGGAAGGCCTGGGCCGAGCGCGTCTTCAGGCTGGTGGGATCGACCTCGATGAGGCAGCCGCGGAGCTGGACATCTTCGTTGGCGACCTCCGCCCGAGGGGGGACGTTCTGCAAAAGGCTCGGCAGTCGGGCCTCGATTTTATGCCCGATGATGGAGCGGTAGGGACCGCACATCCCGAGGTCGGTTATGTAGGCGGTGCCGCCGTCCAGCACCCGGGCATCGTTGGTCTGGACATGGGTATGGGTGCCCACCACCGCCAGCGCCCGACCGTTGAGGTGCCAGCCCATGGCCATTTTCTCGGCCGTCGTCTCGGCATGGAAGTCGAAGATCCAGGCATCGATCTCCGGATGCCGCTCCAGCAGCTCACCCGCCGCCCGAAAGGGCGAACAATCGATGGGGATTTTCATGAACTCATGGCCCAGGAGGCACGCGATGCCGAGACGCTTGCCGCAGAAGGGCAGCTCGACCCAGGAGGCTCCGGGCGCCGAGGCCGAAAAGTTAGCCGGTCGGCAGACGAAGGGAACGGCATCGATTTCGCCGATAAATTCCTTCTGGCCCCAGGCATGATTTCCCAGCGTGATGGCCGAAATGCCGGCGGTGTGCAGCTCCTGGGCGATGGCGGCGGTTATGCCGGAGCCTTTGTCCGAGGCGGAATTCTCCCCATTGGCCAGGACGAGGTCGAGGGAAAATCGCTCCCGAATCACCGGCAGTTGGCTGAGCACCAGGGCCCTTCCCGGCTTGCCGAGAATGTCGCCGAGAAAAAGGATACGGGCGGAAGAGGCTTGATTCATAGAAATTTAAAATTCATAGATGTTCCAAATGGCATTCCCATGGCTGCTGCAAAAATTTAAAATAAATTTAAGCTTCACGGATGCTCCCGCCGATATTCCAAGCGCTGGAGCTGCTGCCAGAGCCAGAGGCTGATGACGGACAGAATCATGGGGATGAGGCGGCCGAGGCAGAGCCGGATGAAGAGGCGGTCGATCAAATCCAATCTTCCGAGGCATTTTTCCCAAAAAACACCGGCGCGCTTCATCCTTCGATCCGATCTTTATCATCTTCAAATCCAATCCAGAGCACGGACATCGAAAAAAATTCCTCAGGGCTGGGCGGAGAAAATCTCATCCGGTTTGAAGAAGCGCTTGATCTCGGTGGCCGCCGTTTGGGGGCTGTCCGACGCATGGGCGATGTTGCGCATCTTATCCGTCCCCCAAGTCCGGCGAATCGTACCGGGGGCCGCCGTGCGGGAATCGGTATCCCCCAGAAGCGTGCGGACGCGGGCGACCACATCGGGCCCCTCAAGGATCAGCAGGAGGACCGGCCCCGCGCTCATGAATTCCACGATTTCCTGAAAAAAGGGCAGGTGGGCGAGATGGGCATAATGCTCGAGCCAAACCGCATCCGGCACCTCTTTCATCTTGCAGGCGATGAGGGGAAACCCGGCCTCCTCGAAGCGGGCGAGAACCTCTCCCACATGGTGGCCCTCCAGGCAGTCGGGCTTCAGAATGATAAGCGTGCGTTCCATAGGCTGTGTTGTTTTTGGCTGTTCCAAAGGACTGGGCACGGTCGCATCCCTCTCGGCCGGAGCAACCGAAAGGGGAACGACCGGAGCAGATGAAACCGAAGCGACCGCAGTGGAGACGGCTGCAGCGGGAGGACTTCCCTCCTTGCCCGTCGGGGCCGCGACCGGAGCGGATGGTGCCGAAGGGACACCGGATGGCGTTGCGGCTTGGGAATTTCCCTCCACCCAAGAGCCGGTCGCCAGGGCGATGCCGGCCAAGCCATAGATCCAGGCCCGGCGCCAGATGCGCGAGAAATAATTTTCCCTAGGCGGTGTCGTCAAATCAGGTAGCAACCTTTCCATCTTATTCCACAATTCATCTGATTCGTATCTTTGGTGTGTCCTTTTTCCATCCTCTCCTTCTTCCTCTCTTTTTTTCTTTGTCCATCTTTTATTTGACGACGTTTTCCAAGAGCTCCACCGATCCCGGTGGGGCCGGCTTTGCCCGGAGAAGAAAAGGCCTCCGGCCTTTTCCCCTCCGGGCGGCCCGCTTCGCGGGCCCGATGCTTCCGGCATCGAAATCCGGCCCCAAAAAAAACAAGGCCCTCCAGCAAACGCCCTTGCTGAATTTGATGATACCCCCTAGGCGAAAACGAAATCACGAGACCTGCCCTTCCTGCGCCTTTGCCTCCGGTATTAGGGGTGATTGCGAAGCCGCCGCCGGAGCCGATTTCGAAGCCTCTGTCTCCGGAAGAGACTTTAGAGACGCCTTTGGAACCGACTTCGGAGCCGATGGGGCGCCACGGGCTTTATTTTCCCAAATGCTCTTCTCCTTCACCTTGACGGCCTCCTTGCCGATGCGCTGGCGCAGGTAGTAGAGCTTGGCCCGACGCATGGGAACACTCTCACGCTCCACCTCGATTTTCTCGATCCTCGGCGAGTGCAGTGCGAATACCCGTTCGACACCCTCGCCGAAGGACACCCGTCGCACCGTGAAAGAGGCGTGGATGCCGGAGCCGCGGCGCGCGATGACGATGCCCGCAAATATCTGGATGCGCTCCTTCTCGCCCTCGCGGATTTTCACGTGAACCCGCACCCCATCGCCAACCTTGAACACGTCGCGATTGGGCTTCAGCTGCTCCTGCGTGATTTTTTGAATAAGGACGTTCATGAGGCACCTCCTGGGCTTGACGCGTCAAGCTAGTGAGAGAGGAGAGGGAAATCAATCCTTTTCGCCGCGTTTTTGCCAGGCCTCCCAGAGCTCGGGTCGCCGGGCTTGGGTACGGGCAAGGCGCTGCTGCTGGCGCCAATCCCGAATGGTCCGGTGGTGGCCGGAGAGGAGAATCGGCGGTACGGCCCAGCCGCGAAAGATTTCCGGACGGGTGTATTGGGGGAAGGACAGGAGGCCCTCGGAAAAGCTGTCCTGCTCCAGGGATTTCTCGTCCCCCAGGGCCCCGGGAATCTGGCGCACGAGGGCGTCGATGAGGACCGCCGCCGCCAGGGTTCCGTTGCTGAGGACATAGTCGCCGATGGAAATTTCCTCATCCACCAGATGCTCCCGCACGCGCTCGTCGATGCCCTCGTAGTGGCCCGAGAGGAAGATGAGCCGCTCCATCTGGGCCAGTTCCCGGGCCCGGGATGTGGAGAAGGGCCTTCCCTCCGGCGAGGGATAGATGACCCAGGCCGAAGGGGCCTCCTTCCTCAGCTCCTCCACCGCTGCGAAAAGCGGCTCCGGCTTCAGGAGCATGCCCGCCCCGCCCCCGAAGGGAGGCTCGTCGGTGATGGCGTGCTTCCCATGGGCCCAGCGGCGAAGCGAGTGGACGGCGATACGGACGAGGCCCTTTTTCTGGGCCCGGGCCAGGATGCTGGTCGCCAGAAAACCCGTGAGCATTTCGGGAAAGAGGGAAACCACATCGATGAAGACTGCTCCCATTTTTCGAGAGAAAGGTAAAGCCCGGAACGCGGCCTGGCCGAACTCAGGATTTAGAGAAAGAGGGAAACGACGTCGATGAAGATCGTTCCCGCTTTCCAAGAGAAAGGTAAAGTCAGTCCGCCGGCTCCTGGGCCGAACTCAGGAGGCCTCGCGGCGCTTCTGGGCGAGCAGGCTGCGGACGGTGTCCGTCGGCTTGGCCCCCACGCCCATCCAGTAGGTGGCCCGCTCCAGGCTGAGGGTGCAGAAGGGCGTCTGGCCCCGGGCCTGCGGGTCGTAGTTGCCGATTTTTTCGACGAAACGCCCATCGCGCCGGGCCGTCGACTCCGCCACCACGATCCGGTAGGCCGGCCGGTGGAGGGAACCGTGACGCTGCAATCGGATCTTCAGGGCCATAGTTTTCTTAATTCCAGGCGGAGGGAACGGGAATCCTCCTTGCTGTCAAGATTCTTCCGGAGGAAGTCGAGTGTCTCCACCCTCCATGGTTTTTTCTTTTCTCCACCCCGCAGAGAGGAAAAATCGCTCCCGATAAACAATGTCCTGCCTCTGAAATACGGTAGTCCTCCTCCCGAGGTTGTGGTTCTAGAGTGTGAATTCGTCTCAACAAGGGCGTTTACGGGAGGGTCTTGTTTTTGGGGCCGGCTTTCGATGCCAAAGGCATCGGGCCCGCGGAGCGGGCCGCCCGGAAGGGAAAAGGCCGGAGGCCTTTTCCTCTT
>JAITKE010000016.1 GCA_031278595.1 Puniceicoccales bacterium | reverse complement strand
CGCTGTCTTTACAGCCCGAAAGGGGATAGGGGCCCCTTCCCCTTTCGGACTGGGGCCCGCAGAGCGGGCGGCTCCCGGAGGGAGCCAAAGACAGCGCCATCCCCGCTCGGGGAAGGAGCCGGGGTGGGAAAGAGCGCGGTGGGGGAGCTTGCGCCGAGGGAGGGCTGGGGAGGGGGCTTGGGACCGAAACATCCTCCAAAAGCGCGGGGACATCATTTTAAGATTGACCGGCGTTTTATCGCTCAACAGATTCTCTCCCCAGATGGTCGTCGCTGGAGTTCGGCGAAAGGCGGATCGTATTCGTTGCCCTTGTAGCTCAGTTGGCAGAGCGCATCCTTGGTAAGGATGAGGTCGGCGGTTCAAATCCGCTCGGGGGCTCCAGGATGTCTCTTTTAATCAGAACAGGAAGATACATGGCTAAGGAAACCTTCGCGAGAACGAAGCCGCATGTCAATGTCGGCACAATTGGTCACGTCGACCATGGCAAGTCAACGCTGACGACCGCCATCCTCAAGGTCCAGTCGGACAAGAGTTTGGCGCAATTCAAATCCTATGCAGATGTGACGAAGGGCGGGACGATTCGGGACGCCTCCAAGACGGTGACGATTGCGGTATCCCACGTGGAGTACGAGAGCGATCGGCGTCACTACGCCCACATCGACTGCCCGGGCCACGCGGACTTCGTCAAGAACATGATCACCGGCGCGGCCCAGATGGACGGCGGCGTCCTGGTGGTCAGCGCCGCCGATGGCCCGATGCCCCAAACCCGGGAGCACATCCTCCTGGCCCGGCAGGTGGGCATTCCCAATCTGGTGGTCTTTCTCAATAAGGTGGATCTCCTGAATGATCCCGAGCTGCTGGAGTTGGTGGAGATAGAGATTCGGGAGCTCCTGAGCAAGTACGACTACAGGGGTGACAAGATCAGCATCGTTCAGGGCTCGGCGCTGGCGGCGCTGGAGGGCAAGCCAGAGGGGATAGCGGCGATTGGACAGCTGCTGGATTCCCTGGATAAGGAGATCGAGGAGCCGAAACGGGACGTGGATAAGCCCTTCCTGATGGCGGTGGAGGATGTCTTCTCCATCACCGGTCGGGGAACGGTGGCCACCGGTCGCATCGAGCGCGGCAAGATTAAAGTGGGAGAAGAGGTGGAGATCGTCGGCCTCGGCGAGACGCGCAAGACCACCTGCACCGGCATCGAGATGTTCCGCAAGCTCCTGGATGAGGGCCAGGCGGGGGATAATGTCGGCATTCTCCTGCGGGGAGTCGAGAAAAATGAGGTGGAGCGTGGCCATGTGCTGGCCAAGCCCGGGACGATCACCCCGCATTCCAAGGCCAAGGCCGAAATTTACGTGCTGACCAAGGAGGAAGGGGGCCGTCATACGCACTTTTTCAGCGGCTACCGCCCGCAGTTCTTCTTCGGAACCGCCGATGTGACCGGCGTCGTCCATCTGCCGCCCGAGACGAAGATGGTGATGCCTGGAGATAATCTGGGTATTGAGATCGAGCTGCAGAAGAAAATCGCGATGGAGAAAGGCCAGCGCTTTGCGATTCGCGAGGGGGGACACACCATCGGTGCGGGTCGCATCGTCGAAGTCGTGGCCTGAGAAGTTTTTAAGGGGGTCGGAGGGAGGCTGGAGTCGCCCTCGGACCTTCGGATGTAGGAGAATAGTTCAATTGGTAGAGCAACGGTCTCCAAAACCGTAAGTTGGGGGTTCGAGTCCCTCTTCTCCTGCCAGTTTTATCGGGAATATTGGGGTTTTCTTGTCAAGTCGAGGGTATTGGAACTTTCTGGTTTAAATTCTTGTTTTCAATCGACAGTCTATGAAGTGGTGGACAAAAGTACGGGGCTTCGGTGCCGAGACCGTGACGGAGCTGCGGAAGGTGACTTGGCCCGACCGGAAGGAGATGCGGCGGTCCATCGTCGTCGTGCTGGTGGGTATGCTGCTCCTGGGGATTTTCGTCAGCCTTTCGGATTTCGCCCTCTACGAGGTGGTGGATCTTCTCAGCACCTGGGTGCGGGGGAAGCTGGGAAGCTAAAAGACAGGCGATATGGCGTCTCCGGCGACGAGCGGTTGGCAGTGGTATGCCCTGCAAATTCTCTCCAATCAGGAGAGTAAGGTGAAGCTCTATCTGGAGCGCATGCTCAAGACCGAGGGCCAGGAGTGTATCCAGGAGGTGCTCGTCCCGATGGAGAAAACCGTGGAGGTCAAGGAGGGGAAGAAGCTACTGCGCTACAAGAAGCTCTACCCGGGCTATGCCTTCATCCGCGCCCGGCTCTACGATGAGGGCGGACAGATTTTGCAGGGGCCGTGGCAATTGATCCGCCGCGCCCAGGGGGTCGTGGGCTTTGTGGGGGGCGAGAACCCCGTGCCGCTGAAGGCCTCCGAGATCGAGCGCATCCAGGGCCAGATTCGCTCCTCCGAGGAACATCCGCTGCCCAAAACCTCCTTCGCCGTGGGCGATAAGGTGAAGATTCAGTCGGGCCCGTTCGTGAATTCCGTCGGTCAGATCGAGGCCGTCGACGCCGAAGAGGGAAAGTTAATCATTTCAGTCTTGCTATTTGGTCGTTCGACGCCAGTAGAAGCGGAGTTCGGACAAGTCGGGCCCGTCGACGAGTGATCTTCACGGGCGGAAACCATGGCGAAAAAGGTCATCCACAGGATTAAATTGCAGCTGCCGGCCGGTGCGGCGAATCCGGCGCCGCCGGTGGGGCCGGCTCTGGGGGCCGCCGGCGTTAACATCATGGCCTTCTGCAAGGAATTCAACGCCCGCACCAAGGATCAGGCGGGCATGATCATTCCGGCCCTCATCTCGGTCTACGCCGACCGTTCCTTTTCCTTCGAACTGAAATCCCCTCCGGCCTCCGTATTGCTGAAAAAAGCAGCCGGTTTGCCCAAGGGCTCCGGTGTGCCAAATCGGGACAAGGTCGGCAAGGTAACAGCCCAGCAGATCGCGGGTATCGTGGAGCTGAAAAAGTCCGATCTCAACGCGGAGGACAGAGCGGCGGCGGCCCGCATGATTGAGGGGACGGCCCGCAGCATGGGCATCGAAGTAGTCGCTTAATAGGAGAAGCCTATGAAACGGGGAAGTAGACGTCAGCGCAGCGCCCGGGAGCTGCTGGGTTCGCAGCCGAGCTTTTCGCTGGAGCGGGCGGTGGCGCTGCTGGAGCAAATGCCGAAGGCCCGTTTTGACGAGACCGTCGAGCTCTCCCTTCGCCTGGGCGTCGATCCCAAGCTGAGTGAGCAGATGGTGCGCGGGACGGTGCGCCTGCCCCACGGCAGTGGCCGGAAGATACGCGTGATCGCCTTTACGGAATCGCCGGAGGAGGCGCTGAAGGCCGGTGCCGAAGTGGCCGGTCTGGAGGAGCTTATCCAGCGTGTGCAGGAGGGTTGGATGGACTTCGACGTCGCGGTGGCAACCCCTTCGGCCATGAAACAGGTGCGGACGGTGGCCCGGGTCTTGGGTCCGCGCGGCCTGATGCCGAATCCCAAATCCGGCACGGTGGCCGATGACCTGGCGCCGGTCATTCAGGATCTCAAGGCCGGTCGGGTGGAGTTCAAGATGGACAAGACCGCCAACATCGCAGTGGTGGTCGGTAAGCGCTCGCTGAGCAAGGAGCATCTGTTGAACAACGTCCGGGCGGCCGTCGAGTCGGTGGGTCATGCGAGACCGGATGCCTTTCGCGGACGTTTTATCCGCAGCGTCACCCTGAGTTCCACCATGTCGCCCGGGATTCGCCTCGATGCCCAGGAGTATTTGGGAACAGAATCGAACCAAAGTACATCATGAGACCGGAGAAGAGTTGGCTCGTTCAGGAGGCGGTGACTTATCTGCAGGGCTCGGACTACCTCTATCTGCTCGACTTCTCCCGCGTGCGCGTGGAGGAGGCGGCGGAGTTGCGCCGGAGCTTGCGGGCAGAAGGGGCGGTTTTCCACGTGGTCAAGAACAGCGTCCTGCAGCTGGCGCTTCAGGGGCTCGTTTTTCCGGATTTGAAACCGCAGCTCTCGGGGCCGACGGCCCTCGTCGCCGGTGGAGCTAATCCCTCGGGAGTGGCCAAGCTCCTGCTGCAGTTCCGCAAACAGCACGAGGATAAGCTGGTGCTCAAGTGTGGTGCGCTGGCGAGTCGCTTCCTGAGTCCAGAGGAGGTTAAACTGCTCTCGGAATTGCCGACGCTGGACGAATTGCGGGCGCGCTGTTTGGCCCTGCTGCAGGAACCGGCCCGTCGGGCGCTGGCGGTTTTTCAGGCCGTTCCCCAGAGCCTGCTGCGCGTTTTGAAGGCGAAAGCGGGTTTATGAACTTTATTCATCTGAATCGGGTGTGTTTTAGGAGCCGAGCTCTTAAATGATGGTTTGAATATCGCTAAAATGCCCCAGGGAGGAAATCATGACAGACATCACGAAGGAAGAGGTTATCGAGTGGCTGGGCGGTCAATCCGTACTGGAAATGGCGACCCTGGTGAAGGAGTTGGAGGAGAAATGGGGAGTCAGTGCAGCCGCTCCGGTGGCCGTGGCGGCGACGGTGACGGCGGCCACTCCGGCGGAGGCGGCGGAGGAGCAGACGGAATTCAGCGTCATCCTCACGGCGGCCGGGGACAATAAGATCAACGCCATCAAGGAAGTGCGGGCCGTCACCGGTCTCGGCCTGAAGGAGGCCAAGGACTTGGTGGAGTCCGCACCCAAGCCGGTTAAGGAGGGTGTTTCTAAGGCAGAAGCGGAGGAGATCAAACAGAAGTTGGAGGCCGCCGGGGCCAAAGTCGAGTTGAAGTAAGGACGCGATTGCTCGGTTCATTTATTGTGTTGCTGGCATCGGGTCCGTTCGTATCTTCCGCCGTCCTGTTAAAAGACGGTTCTGCGGAGGGAGTGGGTGTTGCTTGTTTTAGGGAAATCATCTCGAAGGGTTTCTTCGGGGTGAGCGCTGTCGTTTTTTCGTCACTATGTCGCATCGCATCTCGTTTGGGAAGCTAAGGGAAATCATCGCCCCGCCGAATTTCATCGAGATTCAGCTCCAGTCCTTTGTTGATTTTCTGCAAAAGGACACGGCGCCGGAGAAGCGGCGGCCCATCGGGCTGCAGGCGGCCTTTCAGGAGGCCTTTCCCATAGAGGACTACGAGGGAAACTGTCGCCTGGAATATGTCTCCTACCGCATCGGCGAGGCGCGCCATGCGCAGGACGACTGCATCCGAGAGGGCCTGACCTATTCCGCCCCCCTATACGTCACGCTGAGGATCCGGGAGGGCGAGGAGACCCGCCAGGAAGAGGTGCATTTCGGCGAGCTGCCAATCATGGGCAGTCGGGCTTCCTTCGTCGTCAACGGGGCCGAGCGCGTCGTGGTCAGCCAACTGCACCGTTCCCCCGGCATTTCCTTCGAATCGGAAGTGCACAGCAGTGGCAAATTGCTCTACTCTTTCCGCCTCATTCCGGATCATGGAACCTGGTTGGAGGCCCAGTTCGACTCCAACGACCTCCTCTACGTCTATCTGGATCGCCGCCACCGCCGGCGAAAATTTTTAATCACGACCCTGCTGCGGGCCATGGGCTTTGGCTCCGACCGGGAAATCCTCGGCCTCTTCTACAAGATAGAGGAGAAAAAGGTCTCGACCCTGATGAAGAAGTCCGACATCGCCAATCTGCTGCTGGTGGAGAATGTGGTCGATGCCCGGGAGGGTGTCGTTTTGGCTCGGACCTACGAAGCCCTGTCCAAAACCGCCCTGAAGGCCTTTGAAGTGGCGGGCGTCGAGAAGATCGAGGTCTTCGACGCCTCGGTGGACGAGGGGATGATCGTGCGCAGCCTGGAGCGGGACACTGCCCATAATCAAGATGAAGCCCTAAAGGAAATCCACAAGCGTCTGCGCCCGGGCGAACCGGTCACGGCGGCGAGCGCCGCGTCGATGTTCCGCTATCTCCTCAGTGACCCCAAGCGCTACGACCTGGGTCGTGTGGGGCGCCACAAGATCAATCAACGCCTCGGACTGACGAAGCCCCTGGAGAACCGCAGCATCGACAGCGTCGATGTGGTGGCTGCGACGAAATACCTCTGCGGCCTGCGCCGGGGCGTGGGCTTTTTGGATCTCATCGACCACCTGGGCAATCGCCGCGTTCGTTCCATCGGCGAGCTCCTGGTGAATCAGTGCCGTGTGGGCCTCAGCCGCATGGAGCGCATCATCAAGGAACGGTTGTCGCTCTACGAGCAGACCGTCGATGCGTTGTCCCCCCAACGCCTCGTCAACCCGAGGATTTTCATAGGCCTCCTGCGGGATTTCTTCGCCCGTAGCCAGCTCTCCCAGCTCCTGGACCAGGTCAATCCCCTATCGGAGATCGCCCATAAGCGCCGCCTGTCCGCCCTGGGACCCGGGGGACTGAACCGCGAACGGGCCGGTTTCGAAGCCCGGGATGTTCAGCCGTCGCACTACGGGAGAATCTGTCCCATCGAGACGCCGGAAGGGGCCAACATCGGCCTGATCAACTCCCTGAGCATCTACGCCCGCCTCAGCGAGTTCGGCCTCATCGAAACCCCCTACCGCAGCGTCCGGGATGGGGTCGTGGGCGACGAGGTGTCCTATTTCGATGCCTCGGCCGACGAGCACCTGATGATCGCCCAGGCCCAGTCCGAGATGGACGAAAAGGGTCGTCTGAGCGGGAAAGTGGTCGTCCGCCAGGAAGATCAGATTTTAGAGGCCGATCCGGAGGAAATTCGGTACATGGACATATCACCCAAGCAGGTGGTGTCGGTGGCCGCCGGACTCATCCCTTTTCTGGAGCACGATGATCCGGCCCGGGCTCTGATGGGTTCCAACATGCAGCGCCAGGGGGTGCCGCTGCTGTCGCCCCAGGCGCCACTGGTGGCCACGGGACTCGAAGTCCAGGTGGCCCGGGATTCCGGTCAGATGGTCCTGTCCGAGAGCCAGGGCATCGTCGTCTCGGCGGACGCCCGGAAGATCATCGTCTCGCCGGATGGCAAGCTTCCCAAGAATTTTGAGCCGGCGAAAAACGTGCCGGCGCGCTCGGGCGTTTACGTCTACCCCCTGCGCAAGTTCGTCCGCTCCAACGCCGCCACCTGCTTCAACCAGCATCCGGTGGTGCTCAAGGGCCAGGCGGTGGAGGCGGGAACGGTGCTGGCCGATGGGGCGGCCATGGAGGGCGGTGAGCTGGCGCTGGGCCGCAATGTGGTCGTGGCCTTCATGCTTTGGGATGGCTACAATTTCCAGGATGCGATCATCCTGAGCGAGCGTCTCGTGAACGAGGATGCCTTCAGCTCCATCCACATCGAGGAATTCGAGTGCATCGCCCGGGATACCAAGCTGGGGGAGGAGGAGATCACGCGCGACATCCCCAATCTGAGCGAAGAGACCCTGCGGCGCCTCGACCGCGACGGGATCATCCGCATCGGCTCAGAGGTCAAACCGGGGGATGTGCTCGTGGGCAAAATCACCCCGAAGGGCGAGACGGAGCTGGCGCCGGAGGAGAAGCTGCTGCGGGCGATTTTCGGCGAAAAGGCCTCGGACGTGAAGGATTCCTCCCTCGTCGTCCCCCCCGGTTGCTACGGTATCGTCATGGACGTGCAGGTATCGGGGTATGTCAACGAGGAGCGGAAGGAAATTTCGACCTCGGGTGTGCAGCGCCACACCAAACGGGTCAACGAGGACTTCCGCGAGCAGGAGGAACGCCTGCGCAACGATTTGACCGAGGCCCTGTCGAGCATTCTCCTGGGCGAAAAGATTCCCCTGGACATCCGCAACGGCGAGACCCAGGAGGTGATCATCCCCGCCAATCGCAAGATCACCAAGACCCTGCTGCGCCGCCTGGCCACCTGTTCGGAGTCAATTGAGACGGAGCCCTCGCCGGTGCGCAACCGCATCATGGAGATCATCGATGCCTATCGCTACCGCTTTCGAGAGCTGGAGCAGGAGCGCTCGCGCAAAATCGCCCTGGTGGAGGCGGGACAGCTGGGCGAGAGCGGGGTGGTCAAGAGCGTCAAGGTGCTGATCGCCACGAAGCGCAAGATCCAGGTGGGGGACAAGATGGCCGGTCGGCACGGCAACAAAGGCGTGGTTTCCTGCATCGTTCGGGAGGAGGATATGCCCTTTTTACCCGACGGAACTCCGGTGGATGTGATTTTGAATCCCCTCGGCGTGCCGAGCCGCATGAATGTCGGCCAGGTCTTCGAGACGCACCTGGGCTGGGCCTGCCAGAAATTGGGGATACGCGTAAGCACGCCGGTCTTCGACGGGGCTTCGGAGGAGGAGATCCGCTCGTACCTGCAAAAAGCCGGTCTGCCGAGTTCGGGCAAGAGCGTTTTGTACGACGGCCGGACGGGTGAGTCCTTTGAGCAGGAGGTGGCGGTGGGCGTGCTCTACATGATGAAGTTGAACCACCTGGTGGCGGATAAAATCCACGCTCGGGCGGTGGGTCCCTACAGCCTGGTCACGCAGCAGCCTTTGGGCGGCAAGGCCCAGTTCGGCGGCCAGCGCCTGGGCGAAATGGAGGTCTGGGCTTTGGAGGCCTACGGC
>JAITKE010000035.1 GCA_031278595.1 Puniceicoccales bacterium | reverse complement strand
CCCCGCCGGGGGGCGCGCGCCGCGCCCCGCGCCCTGGGGGCTCCAAAGACAGCGCCGCGACAGCAACGAAGGAATTTAGAAAATTTAGGGAAGAGCTTCGAAAATCAGCGGAGAAGTTTTCCGACTGACGTGACCGGGGGCATTCGGAAACCAGCAGAGAGATTTTTTCGCTTGACGTAAGTAAAGATATGTGAGAAGGTTCCTTTTTAGGCCGGCTTTGCTCGGGCCCAGGATAAATTTCTTTGTCCTGGGCCCGGAACGGCCCGCTCCACGGGCCGTGATTCCTCCGGAATCCAAAGCCGGCCCCCAAACAAATAATATCCGGGGCGACTTATGGTCTGATAAGAGTTTCATCATAGTAAATATAATCCAAAAACAGCCCCCTGGCCGGAGCGGTGGGGATTTTCTCATTCTTTTCGTGTAGGAAAAAGGCATTCAGAATCTCTTCGGAGGAGAGGCGGCCGAGGGCGATTTCCATCGCGGCACCGGCGAGGCGGCGGGCCATTTTGTAGAGATACCCGCTGGACTCGACGAGCATTTCGACTGACGGGCCCTTGCGGATGAACTCGAGACGCCGGAGATGCTTGACAGGATTTTCCTGCTGGTCTGGGCGGGAGGCCCCGAAGGTCGAGAAGTCGTGGCTGCCGATGAGGGCGGAGCAAAAGGGCTCCAGAAGCCCCAGGGAAAGCCGGCGCTCACCGAGGCCGTGGACGTAGCGCCGCTGAAATGGCGAGGAATAGCCCTCGTGAATATAATAGATATAGCGCTTCCAAAGGGCGGAGTAGCGCGCGTGGAAGCTGGAGTTAACGGGCGAGAGGGAAAATATCTGAATTTCTTCCGGCAAGCCGGGGTGCAGCGCGCGGAGAAGGGCCGGAGCCCCGTGGGCCCAGTCGGCGTCGAAGTGAAAGACCTGATCCCGGGCGTGAACCCCGGCATCGGTGCGGCCACTGCCGTGGATGCGGATCGGCCGATGGAGGATTTCCCCCAAACGGGCCTCGATGAAGTCCTGCACCGTATTCCCGCCGACCTGGCTCTGCCAGCCGTGGAAAGGAGTCCCATCGTAGGCACAATGGGCACACCAGCGCGTCATCGGGCCAGGCCCCAGCGAGAGGTGAAGGGGTAGAAGATGAAGGAGGCCCGGCCAACGACCTCCTTCTGCGGCACCGAGCCCCAGTAGCGACTGTCCCCGCTGTAGGGAGAATTATCCCCCATGGCGAAGAAATGGTCCTCCGGCACCCGTACGTCGTTGCCCTTGACCAGCGAGCCCGAAGCGGTATAGCCCCGATAGGGCGCCAGCTGCGCGTGGTTCTTCCGAAAGGCGGAGCAGTTGTCCAAAGCCTTCCCGTTGCGGAGGAGTTGGGGCTCCTGCACCTCCAATTTATCCCCCCCCTGGCCGACGAGGCGCTTGATGTAATACTTATCGCTGCCCATGAGCTCGGGGATATTCCGCGTCCGGAAGACGAAGGGATCCCCGATCTGCGGTCGGGTGAAGTGGTAGCGCAGGCGGTTGACGAAGAGCATGTCCCCGCTCAGGATGTCGAAGCAGAGCAGGGGCTCGTCCTTTTTCTTCCGGATGGAAGTGCTCAGGTAGGTCTTGCGCCCTTTGCGGACAATGAAGGGGCGCAGGTCGCCCTGGAAGACCTGTGACCACGAGTTTTTGTCGGGATAGAAGGCCTTCAGGACGACCTCGTCGAGGGAGAACTCGAGCGGCACCTGCACATCGACCGGCGTGTCGCGGACGTAGAAGCGATAGGAGCGCAGTTTCGTCGGCAGGAGGCCGAAGTACTTCCGCCCATCGACGACCTGGTAGTTCAGCACTCCCCCGTAGGGCTTCGGATGATCGTCCCGCATCATCAGGGGAAGGAAGACCGGCCCCCGCACCGGACAGCGGGCGCCATAGCGCACCGCTCCGAGGCAGAGAAAGCGGAAGACCCTGCGCCAGGACTTCGGCGCCGGATTGTTTTTGGAAAAGACCTCAAAGGTCATGCCGGCATAGCTGGGATACATGGAATTGGTCGGAATCTTAAAGGGCTGGAAGAAGAAGCAGCGGATGCTGAGGGCGACGATGGCCGCCACCAGAAAAACCTCGGCATTCTCCGTCCAAAACCCCTGGGGATAGACATCGCCCCCGTACTTTCTGGCCCGATTCTGAATCTCTCGACGGCAGGACAGAATTTCCTCCTCGGCCGCATCGGTCTTTTTCAAAAGCGCCTGCAGCGTCTCTTCCGACTCCCGCAGCTCCCGTAGCCCCTGCTCCGGCAGACAGTCCCGACGATAGGCCATGACCTTGCGCACTGCGTACAGCAGACTTTCGATGGACTTCCTCTGCTTCTGAAGGAGAGATTTTTTGCGAAAAAAGCCGAACATTTGCCTCAGAGCACCCAGTCGTAGCCCCCCTCCGTGAGCTTCTCACCCTTCTCCTCGCAGACGAGCAGGGTGTCCTCGATGCGCACCCCGCCCTCCGGGTAGTAGAGCCCGGGCTCGACCGTGATGACCATGTTCTGGGCGAGTCGTCCGGCTCCCTGCCCGAGCCGCGGCTCCTCGTGGATGTCCAGGCCGATCCCGTGGCCGGTGTTGTGGATGAAGCCCGTACAGCCCTCCGGGGAAATACGCAGCGGCCATCCCTCCGCTTCGAAAAAGGCGATGTTGCGGTTGTGAATCTCGGCGGCGGAAGCGCCCTCACGTACCTGCGCCACACTCCGGCGATGGGCCTCCAAAACCGCGTCGTAGAGCTTTTGCTGCTGCGGCGAAGGCTCGCCCCTGAGGAAGGTGCGTGTCATGTCTCCCCAGTAGCCGCTGGACTTCAGGCGTGGGAAGAGGTCGACGACGATGGGCCGATGGGCATGGAGGTTCCCCTGCCCTTCCCCATGCGGCTGGCCGCTCTGGGCACCGCCGGCCGCGATGGTGTTCTCGGCCAGCGCCCCACGTTGGAAGCAGAAGAGCTCGATGGACTCCTTCAAAAATTCGGAGCTCAGGGGTTTGCCCTCGAACACAAGGCCTCCGTCCGCTGCGATTTCGCTTCGGAGAAGGATTTCACGGGCCAGAGCCATGGCTTCAGACGTTATGGCCGCCGCCCGGCGAAGTTCCGCGATCTCCTCCTCCCCCTTAATCGCCCTTTCGGGCAGAAAAGGGTCGGGCAAGACCTCGAAGGACAGGCCCCGCTCCTGCAGGCGGATGAGTACAGCAGCCGGAAAGCTGGACGGCAGCTGCCAGTGTGTAAAACCGTAGTCCTTCTGCAGACGCAACAGCACCGATGGGATTTTTTGAAAGACGGGCCAGTTGCGCTCTTTCGGAGTGAGAAAATCCTCCCAGAGATGAACTCCGTCGAAGCGGGAGTGCTGCCGGAGTCGATCGCGCTCCAGGCCATGGATAATCGCCAAGCGCCTCCCCTCTCCCTCAAGGGCCAGAAAGGGGTCGATGACCGAAATGCCGGTCCAGTAGAGTAGATTGGCATCGCGGCCGGTGTCGGAAAAAATGACTTTGGCGGTGTTTGCCATGAATGGACTGAAGGATGGGCAGAAAGGTTAGAGTTCGATGTGGTAATTCTTGGCCAGCTCCTTCGCCTGTTCCTGCCAGGTCTCCCCGTAATCCCCGCCGACGAGGTAGGCGAGCGACTGCTTCGCCTTGGACGGCTTTCCGCGCTCCAGGGAGAGAATGGCCGAGAGGTAGAAGGCTGCGCCCCGAACCGAGCGCGGGTAACGCATATCCGTCGCCGTGGAGAGCAGCGCGATGCGGCCCTCCTCCGCCTCACCGCTGAGCAGAAGGCTCATGGCCTTGCCCAGCGCCGCCCGTCCCCCGAAAATACTGCCCTTCAGGGCGGACTGGGCCCGCTCATAGTGCTTGACCGCCGGAGCATAGTTTTTTGCCCCATAGGCCTGATCCGCCGCCTCCAGAAAACAGAGGCCGGCCAGAGGGTGAGATCGGTGCTCCTCGGCAAACGAGAGCCTGTCCTCCGGAGTTCGGAGCGCCGCAAAGCGCCGTTCCGTGCGCTTTCCGCAAATATTCCTCAGCCACAGGGCTAGGGCCAGCAGGAGTCCCGCCGCGAGCAGGAGGTAGAGGGCCCGGCGGACGTGGCGCGCCCGCTCCCGGAGGAAGTACCAGCACCTCTCCTCGAAGGACAGTTCCTTTTGGAAGGCGACCTCGAGGACTTCGGAAGACTCATCGGCACCGGGACGGCTCATGGGCTACTCGCTCCGGCCGGAGCTAAGAGAAGTCCTGAAGAAAGTCAAATGCTCTGTCCCTAAAAATAGGGCACAGCCGTCAGGGCACAGCCGTCTTGAGGCCGGCTTTGCCCGAGGGGAAAAAGGGGCGAAGCCCCCTTTCTCCCTCGGGCGGCCCGCGCAGCGGGCCCGATGCCCACGGCACCGAAAGCCGGCCCCAAACTAGAGTGGCCATCAAGAACGCAGCCGTCAGGATGGCCCAAAGGAATACCCAATCCCTCCGTGTTAACTCGCCGCTCCAGGGATTCGTCGTCCGCGCTGCCTTTGCGCGGCGGAAGAAAAAAGGGGAACCCTTTTTTCTTCCGCCGCGTCTGCCCGCTCCGCGGGCTGGAGCCCGAAGGGCTCCAAAGGCAGCGCGGGCCGCCCGGAGGTTTGGGTCTAGAGACTGTCGTCAAACTAAAATGAG
>JAITKE010000028.1 GCA_031278595.1 Puniceicoccales bacterium | reverse complement strand
CCCCAAACCTCCAGATGCGGGGATTCGAAGGGACAAGGGCAAGGCCCGGGGAAAAACCCACCGCAGGAATAGGAGAACAAACGGCAGGCCTCAGGAAAAAAGGCAAACTCTGCCGCAGGGGACAAACCATCCTTGTGTCGGAACAGAGGAGTGATATAGTCTTTCGCCAACTCTGGCGCATCGATTCACAGTCATCCTTTTGCCCATGAAGAAACAGTTCCGCATATCTGCAGCTCTGGCCATCGCCGCCACGCTCACGGGCCCCCTGCTGGCCCCACCCCGCGCCGGAGAGCTGCGGGCCCGGCGATTCTCCTCCCCCTGGACACCGCTGCTCTACTTCTCCGGAAAACCGCCCCGGGGCGACCCACAGGCCGAGTGGAACGCCCCCTTCAAAACCCTTCTAGGCCGAGAACGTCTCTTCCCCCGATTCGTCACCCTGCATCCCCACCGGGACTTCACCCTTCGGCGCTCGCTCTTGGCGGCGGACCTTCTCCCGGATACAGAAGCCAAGGGGGAGGAATTGCGCCAAATCTGCGAACAATCCTTCAATCCCGAAGCCCTTCCTCCGGAGCTAAGGGCCGTGCTGTTCAATCCCCAAGCCCCCTGGGACAGGCTGCGCCTACAGGTTCACGCCCAGTTCTACCAGCTGCCCAACGGCCAGGGCGAAGGGGGGAGCACACACCACCTGCACCCGCACCACGCCATTCCGCCGCGGCAGATGAATTTTGTGATATTCACAGGGGAATACTGCGCCATGCGCCTATTCGGCGCGGACTTCGAGGACAACAGGCATGACAGCAGCGCCCAAAGACCGGACGCCCGGCACACGCTCTCCCGGGAGCAGCTCCCGGAAGGATTTCTATCCAAGCAGGTGAGCGCCGCCATCAATATCCCTTTTCCACATTTCCTCCGCCCCTTGTCAGACCGCTGCCGCATCGCCGACACGGATGATCCCAATGTATCCCGCAGCTTCTTCTCCTTCGTCATGGGCTACTGCCTATCTAGAGGCAATGGAATCACCGCCGTCCTGACGCTGCACATTTTGCTGGCTTCCCCAGACGGCGTTCTCCCGGAGCGCATCCCGGCGGGAAGCTCCCTGCAAGACACCGCCAGAACCCTGTACGAGGAATGGGAAACCCGCGCCGAAGGAAGGCAGCAGCCCTCCAATCCCTGGGAAACCCTTTGGGCCCTCGTGCGGGGAGAGGATGAGCCACTTCCCGAGCCAAGGCCCGAAGAGCGCCCATCCGCTTCCGCTCCACCGGAAATGCGGGACGACGCTCCCCACAGGCCGGACCTTTCGGACCTCTTCCGTGGACACTTTCTCGCCGAACTGATACGGGACCGTTCATAAGGAATGCAACGATACACAGGCCCGATCACTCAACGCGAGCGTTCCGGCTTCGGCGGGAACATCCTGCACGGGCAATTCCCCGAGCCCGTCCTCCGCCTGGGCGATGCCCTAATCCCCATCACCCCGAGCCTACGGATGCAGGTCTTTTGGATAAGGGATTTGTTTCCAGCGCCGACAGAACCGGGGGAATTCAACCCCAGGTTTGATCTTCGATTCAGACAGCCCTACCGTCACCCCCAGGCGATTCAAACAGACCTGACCTCGCTCATTTCATTTTTGGACCAAGAGATCATCCTGTTGGGAGGATCAAGGTATCAGCTAAACCTACGCCAAAGTGATTTGTAGGAACTCCGTCCCAACTTCCTACGGGAGATGGACGATCGGCTGAGAAGGGCGCTGCAAAAGAAACTATTAGAGCGAGGGGGAGATGGCCTTTCCCTGAGAGACCTCCGAAACACAACCTTAGAAGGATTAGTCCGCCTAATCTGCTTTTTTAATGGACTGCAATTGAGATTACTGCTGGAGTCACCCCCGGAGGAGGAGATTGACCAGCCGGACGACGTTGAGGGCGGCGCCGGCCCAGAGCTGGTCGCCGACGACCCAGAGGAGGACATCCTGCGCCTTGCTGGATTCGACACCTCCTGGTGGAACGAGCCGTAGGCGGGCGACAAAGCAGTCCTCATTGCGGGCGCAGCGGAGAGGAGTTGGGAGATGTTCAGGGGTGTAGCGAAGGCCTTTGGCATGGCGCAGCGCATCCTCGGCCACGGCCCGGTCGATGGGTTTGGCAAAATGGGCCTGAATCGCGAGCGAATGCGCCCGTTCCACCGGCACGCGCACGCAGGTGGACATGACCCTCAGAGCCGGAAGGCCGAGGATTTTCCGGCTCTCGTGGGCCATTTTCTCCTCCTCTGAAGTAAAGCCGTTCGGCAGAATCTCCCCTAGGGAGGCGAGGACGTTCTGGTCGATCCGGTCGGGGAAAATTTCCGAGAATTTTTCAGAATTTTCCCGCTCCTGAGCCAGCGCCCGCAGGCCCCCCGTTCCGACGCCGGACACCGCCTGGTAGCTGCAGACCGAGAAACTTTCCAGGCCAAAGGCCCGGTGCAGCGGGGCCAGGGCCAGCAGCGCCAGGGTGGCCGAGCAGTTGGGACTGGCCACCAGGGAGGGACGGGAGGCCAGCTGCTCGCCGTTGATCTCGGGGATGAGCAGCGGCACCGACGGGTCTCGGCGGAAGGCGGAGCTGCTGTCGATGCACCGGACGCCGTGCCGGAGGGCGAGGGGCACCCAGTGCCGACTGACCGTAACCTCCGTCGCGAAGAGGGCCAGGTCGAGGCCCTCCAGCCGCTCCTCCGTCAGCGCCTCCAGTTCCCAGTCCTGGGAATCGAGGGACAGCCGCTGGCCGGCCGAGCGTTCCGAGGCCAATGCCCGAATGGACTCCGCTGGGTAGCGGAAGCGCCGGAGCCAGCCGAGGATCTCCCGTCCCACGAGGCCGCTGGCCCCGATGACGCCGATGGTGGCGGATCTCATGCCCCGGATGCTGGCGTTTCCATGCCTTCGGTGCTAGCATTTCGCCCCGACCTGAAAAGCCTGAAGATTTTCCCGAATCAGTACCGCTGGAAAATCAGTACCGCTGGATTTTCGAAAATCGGCGGGGTCACCGATGGTTTCGGCAGCGCTTAGGCCATTGCCAGAAGAACTTTGCCGATCAAGGGGGTTTGTTTGGCGCGATGGC
>JAITKE010000105.1 GCA_031278595.1 Puniceicoccales bacterium | reverse complement strand
GGGGAGCCGCCTTCGGCGGCTCCCCTTCACGACGGCGCTCCCGCGGGAGCGCCGAACTTGGCCTTGGCCAAGGGGCCATCGCGCCACAGCTGAGTTCCCCTAGCCTCCCGGATGGACCTGCCGGTGGATTTTTTCATGGGATCCACGTCTACGTGGATGTAGATCCGCGCCATGTCTCAGGCCGGCAGCTTGAGCCTCAGGTCAGAAAGGAGGCCAATCGCCTTTACCTTTTGGGATTCTGTCTTTGCCTCTCGGGATTCCCTTGTCATCCCGATGGGCCTCATCATCCTGATGGGCTCATGGATTCAGGGCTTTGCGTCCGAGGGCTCTCCCTGCAGGTCGAGGAGAAAACCATTTTACGGGACTTTTCCCTCGCAGTGCCCGGGGGGGAGATGCACGCGCTCCTGGGGCCCAACGGGGCCGGCAAGAGTTCGCTGTCAAAGGCCATTGCCGGTCATCCCGATTACCGCGTCCTTCAGGGCGACATCTCCTTTGGCGGAAATCCGCTCTGCGGCCAATCGCCGGACGGCATCGCCCGAATGGGAATTTTTCTCGCCTTTCAGAATCCGGTGGAAATCGAGGGCCTCAGCGTCGCGAATTTCCTGCGGGCGGCCGTCCAGGCGCACCAGGGGCCGGGAGAGCGCTTCTCGGCCACCGAGTTCTATGCCCAACTTTACCGCTGCCTGGAGGCCCTGTCCCTCGAGCGTAGCTTCAGCGCCCGTTCCCTCAACGTCGGCTTTTCCGGTGGGGAGAAAAAGCGCTGCGAGCTGCTGCAGATGCTGATGCTGCGCCCCCGCTTTGCCCTTCTCGACGAGATCGACAGTGGCCTCGATGCCGATGCCACGAAAACGATGGCCCATAGCCTGGACGAACTCCGAAAGGAGAGCGGAATGGGGGGGCTGATCATCACCCACCACCCCCGTCTTCTCCAGTACCTGCGGCCGGATCGGGTCCACATCCTCCTGAACGGCCGGATCATCCGCAGCGGCCACCAGGAGCTCATCGAACAGGTCGAGCATTCGGGTTACCCGAGCTTTACTTCCCCATGAAATCGCCCGGAATCATCGCTGATACTCCGGAGGCGAAGGGTGATTTTCGCTATGCCCTAAACTACTCCCTGGATGCGGGTCGGGGACTGTCGCACGCGACGGTCGACTACATCTCCGATGCGAAGGGAGAGGAGCCCTGGATTCGCCGATGGCGGCACGAGTCCCTGGATATTTTTTTCCAAAAACCCATGCCCGGGGAATGGGCACCGGACGTCCTGCGGGAATTGCGATTCGAGGATTTTCACTACTACCTCGCCCAGGGAACCGAGAGCCGGCAGTCCTGGGAAGAGCTGTCGCCGGAGATCAAACGGACCTTCGAGCGCCTCGGAATTCCAGAACAGGAACGCAAATTTCTAGCCGGCGTAGAGGCACAATTCGACAGTGAAGCCGCCTATGCGCGCATCCAAAAAACACTGCAGGATCAAGGTGTCATCTTCGTTTCTTCTTCAGAAGGTCTTGCCCACTATCCGGAAATTTTCCGCCCCTACTTCGGTAGCGTTGTTCCCGTTGGGGACAACAAATTCAGTGCGCTGAACAGCGCCGTTTTCAGCGGCGGGAGCTTCATCTACGTTCCGCCTGGACTCAAAGTTTCCCAGCCCCTGCAGGCCTATTTCCGCATCAACGCCGAGAACTCCGGGCAGTTCGAACGCACCCTCATCATCGTCGGCGAAGGGGCCGAGGTGAGCTATATGGAGGGCTGCACGGCTCCCTCCTCTTCCAAGGCTATGCTGCACTCGGCGGTCGTCGAGCTGGTGGTGCTGCCCCGCGCCAAGCTGCAGTACATCTCCGTCCAGAACTGGTCGCGCAATGTCTTCAACCTCGTCACCAAGCGCGGCGTCGCCCATGAGGGAGCCGAGATCCGCTGGATCGACTGCAACATCGGCTCGAAGCTGACAATGAAGTACCCCTGTATCCTCCTCCAGGGCGAACGGGCCAGGGGCGAAGTGCACTCCATCGCCGTCGCCCGCGAGGGGCAGTGGCAGGACACCGGCGCCAAGATGATCCATCTCGGCCGGCATACGAGTTCCCAGATCATCTCCAAATCCATTTCCCTCGGCAGCGGCATCGCCTCTGCCCGTAATTTCGTCGACATCCGGCCCGCCGATGGACGGTGCCAAAACCGTACCCAGTGCGATGCTCTGCTCCTGAATGCCCGAAGCCGCAGCACCACCTTCCCCACCCTCCGCGTCCAGGGTCATCGCAACTGCGTCCAGCACGAGGCGAGCGTTTCGAAGATCAGCGAGGAGCAGCTCTTCTACCTCCGGCAGCGCGGCATTCCGCATGCCCAGGCCCTGAGCCTCAGCGTCAATGGCTTCGTCAACGAGCTCCTGCGCGAGTTTCCGATGGAGTACGGCGTGGAGCTCAAGCGCCTCATCGAGCTCGGGGTGGAGGGCGCGGTGGGCTAGGGAGAAGATATGAAAGGCTTTAGGGAGCTGGGTTATTTTTCTTTCAATAAACCTCTTTCGAAACGGCGTTTAAGGATGTTGCCAATTGAAAATGGAGGAGATGAGATTGAATCTCAAGCCGAAGCGTTTTCGTCTATTCCTGTATTTATCGGCGATGATTTTA
>JAITKE010000052.1 GCA_031278595.1 Puniceicoccales bacterium | reverse complement strand
GGTCTGGGCCTTCGGCTGGGGCGGGTGGGTGGGGGGCCGCCTTTGGGCCCCTCCGGGGCTTCGGCCTGCGGCGCGGGGGCACCCGCGCCGCGGGCCGCGGCGGAAAAACCAAAAGAACTTTTGTTTTTCCGCCGCAAAGGCGGCCCCCAGACGAAGGCCCAGGGGCATCCCGGAGCCCAGGTGGTGTCTCGAAGCCCCAGGGGTGTTTTGGGCCGGCTTTGCAAGGGAGGCAGGACTCCGTCCTGCCTCCCTTGTGGCCCGCTCCGCGGGCCTGATTTCGGAGAAATCCAAAGCCGGCCCCACCAAGCCCTCCCGAAAAACCGGGGGCGGAAAAAACCTTGGCCGAAAAACCGGGGATCCGAAAAACCGGGGCTCGATGACGACCATCTCCCTTCAATGGCCTGGGGCTGCCTTTGCGCCGAAGCCCCCGGAGGGGGCTTCGGCGGGGCCCGCCTCCGGCGGGCCGCTTCCTTTGGAAGCCAAAGGCAGCCCCAAAAACCACAGATGAGATATCCCTCTGTGGTAACCCCATGCCGGAAAAAGAGCCCTTTCTGTCGAAAAAATCTGAAGTAAAATCCACCCTGGGAAATTTCGTTTGAAAAAGTGTTTCGAAGGCTAATCCTCCTTCGGCATAGCCATGGCCCGCACCCAAACCGCCTCCGCCGCTCCGCGTCTCGCGCGCGAGCCGCCCCACAGCGTCGACTTTGAGCAGGCCCTGCTGGCCAGCTGCCTCCTGGAGGGCGGGCAGGAGAGCCTGCTGCTCTGCCTGGAGTTCCACATCTCGCCGGATTCCTTCTACCTGCCGGCCCACCAGACCATTTTCCGGGCCATTCACCAACTCTACACCGAGGCGAAACCGGTCACGGAGCTCCTGCTGGCCGAAAAGCTCTCCTCCCAGGGCGAGCTCGCCTCCATCGGCGGCTACGACACCCTCCAGTCCATCCTCAGCCGCATCGACACTCCCGCCCATGTCCACCACTACATCCAGCGGATCCGCGACCTGGAGCTCGTCCGGCGCGTCCTACGCGTCGCCACCGAGGGAATCGAAAAGGCCTACGCCGGCATCGACGATGTCGCCCCCTTTTTGGAAGGCTTCGAAAGCTCCGTCTTCGCCATCAGCCAGGATCGGCTCGTCGACACCGTCACCCCGATCCAAAAATCCGTCGACCGGGTCGCCCCCCTCATCAACCAGATGCTGGAGCGGAAGGGGGCGGTGGCCGGGGTTCCCTCCGGCTTCGTCGACCTCGACCGTCTGACCTTCGGCTTCCATCCCTCCGAGATGATCGTCCTGGCGGCCCGGCCCTCCATCGGCAAGACCAGCCTGGCGCTGAGCTTCGCCCAGGCGGCGGTTCTGCCGAACCAGGGGGGGCAGAAGAGCTTTCCCACCCTCTTTTTCAGCCTGGAGATGAGCGCCGACCAGCTGGCCCTGCGCCTGCTCTGCAGCCAGTCCGGCACCGACATGACGGCGCTGAAGAAGGGCCGGGTGCACGGCGAGGGATTGGCGGCCATTCACCAGGTCATCCACTCCTTCCGCAACACCCCGCTGTGGATCGACGAGTCCGCCAGCATGACGATTCTGGAGATGCGGGCCAAGGCACGGCGGCTCACCAATAAGCACCAGCTGGGGCTCATCCTCATCGATTATCTGCAGCTCATTGCCGGCAGCGATACGCGGGCGCCGCGGGAGCAGCAGGTGGCGGAGATTTCCCGCGGCATCAAGGCGATGGCCAAGGAGCTCAACGTCCCGGTGGTCGTCCTGAGCCAGCTCAATCGGGACACGGAGCGGGAGAAGCGCCTGCCACGGCTCTCCGACCTGCGGGAATCGGGCGCCATCGAGCAGGATGCCGATGTGGTCCTGCTGCTGGCCAAGCGCAAAGGGGATGACGAGACGGAGGAGCTATCCAGCGACACCGTCATACGGGAGCTGATCATCGCGAAGCAGCGCAACGGGCCCGTCGGCATCGTCCGCCTTGCTTTCCGGAAAAACTTGACCAAATTCGAGAACTTCAGCGCGGCCAGTGCCGCTCTGTCCTAGTTTTATGAGATTCCATCGACGTATTTCTATTTTTCTGTGCGCCTCGCTGCTGTGTGGGCAGGCGCTTCGGGGGGAGCCGGAGGGACGTCCGGTACAGGAGATCGAGTTTTCCTTCCGGGGCCAGGCGCCCCGAGCCCATCGGGACTTCCTCCTGGCCCACGTCGCGCTGAAGAAGACCGAACCCTTCCGGGCCCATCTGGCCGACCAGTCCCTCCGCTCGCTCTACGCGACCCAGCTTTTTTCCGACATTCGGGTCGATGCCGAAGAAACGGAGGAGGGGGTCCTCGTCCGCTTCCAACTCGAGGCCCTTCCCAGGATCCAGGCCCTCCACTTCGAGGGGAATAGGAAGATCAGCACTGCGACTCTTCTGAAAAAAATCCAGACCAAGGTCGGCCAAAGCCTGCAGGAGTCCCGCCTCCACGAAGATGCCTGGCAAATCCAGAAATTCTACCGTGAAAAGGGATTCCCCTTCATCCAGGCCCAGTACCGCATCGACCTCCCGCCCCAGGCCCCGGAAGCGGACCCAGCATCTTCGGAGCAGGAGCGTGAGGTCTGCTTCCTCATCGACGAGGGCCTGAAGTACCGCATCCAGAGGATCGACTTCAGCGGCCAGGAGCCCCTCAGGCCCTCGCAGCTCCGCCAGGTGATGCTGACCCGAACCTGGAACATTCTGTCCTGGCTGAACCGGCGGGGCATTTTCATCGACGAGATCTTTCAGCAGGATCTCCAGACCCTACGGGAGCTGTTTTGGGACGGGGGTTACCTCGACGTCCGCATCGACCCGGAAGAGGTCAAATTTCACTACAGTCCCCGTGGAAGTCTTCGGATCACGATCCCCATCCAGCGGGGCGAGCGCTACACGATTGGCTCCATCGCCCTGCCGACGGTGGAACTGTTCTCCGCCGAGGAGCTCCAGGCGGTTCTGGGCCTGGTTTCGGGCCAGGCCTATGCCCCATCGGCCGTCGATGCCGCCCAGGAGCGCATTCAGGACCTCTACGGTTCCAAGGGCTACCTACAGACCGAAGTTTCCCTGAGCTCGGCGCTTTCCGATGAGGAGAGCCGGCGTATGGATTTAAAGCTGGAGATCGAAGAGGGCTCGCCCACCTCGCTGCGGGACATCCAGGTCAAGGGCAATACGCGGACGAAGAACAAGGTGATCCTGCGTGAGTTATCGCTGGCCCCGGGCGACCCCCTGGACACCGTGAAGATGAGGATCAGCCAGCAACGCCTGCGCAATACCCATTTCTTCGAAGAGGTCCAGATACACCCGCAGGACTGCCACTCGCTGAGCCAGAAAGACCTCTCGATCCAGGTCAAGGAGAAGACGACGGGAAAGGCCTCCGTCGGCGGGGCCATCAGCGCCGCCAACAACATCATCGTCTTTCTGGACATCTCGCAGTCCAACTTCGACCTCTTCAGCCCCAGGACTCGATTCCAGGGGGCCGGCCAGAAGTTCAACGCCCGACTGCAGCTGGGCACGAGGAACACCTCGGTCACGGTGCTCTTCGAGGAGCCCTGGCTCTTCGACCGGGAGCTCACCTTCGGCTGCGAGCTCTTCGCCACCCGGGACCAGTTCAAGAGCTCGGACTTCAACTACGACGGGCCGTCCTACCGCGAGCGGCACCTGGGCGGCGAAATCTACTTCCGCAAGGCCCTTTGGGAATACTGGACGGGGAAGTTGAGCTATCGGCTCGAGCGGCAGAGAATCGGCGATGTGGGGAAACAGGCCCCCTTCGAGCTGAAGCAGGATGCCGGGCGCCGGTCGATTTCGCGGGTGGGCTTTCTGCTGGAGCGCGACACCCGGGACGACCTCACGCTGCCGACCCAGGGCTCCTCCATCGACATCACCAACGAGATTTCCGGGGGGATTTTTGGCGGCAGTACCCACTTTCACCGCCTGGAGGCCACGGCCGTCCGCCACTTTCTCCTGCAGACGAAACATACCCAGGTGCTCTCGCTCTCGGGACATTTCGGCAGCCTCAGTGCCTTTCGACACCGGCGCATCCCCTACACCGAGCGCTTCTTCCTCGGCGGCGGTGAGGAGATGCGGGGCTTCGGCTCCCGGGACATCGGGCCGCAGGACGCGGAGGGCTACGTCATCGGCGGGAATTCCCTGGTCTATACCTGTGCCGAATACGCCCTCGATCTCTTCGATCCGATGAGACTCGCGGTTTTTGGCGAATGCGGTTATATCAACGCCAGGAAATTCGATCTGAGGCCGAAGAACATCCACGTGGACTACGGCTTTGGCCTGCGCATCCTGGTCATGGGCGCCCCGCTGCGCCTCGACTTCGGCTTCCCCGCCCGCCGGGCGAGGGGCACCAAGCGCCACACGATGCAGTTCAACTTCTCCTTCAGCACGGGCTTCTAGGTACCAGAAGAAGGCCCGAGGGCATTGCCAAATAAAAGCTAGAACTTCTATCAATCCTGAAAGCTGAGGTTCTGTCAATCGTAGGAGCTGGGGCTTCGTCGAGCGTCTTGGCGGGGGCCCCGGGACGCTCGCTTCGCGAGCAAGCGGCTTTAGCCGCTTAAGCCCTCTTTGAGGGCTGTCCCGGGGCCCCAAAATGCCCCCCTCATTTCAGTTTGAAGGCGCCCTCTAGGGCTTCCACGTTCCCCTTCGGGCAATAGCAGAAGGAGGGGTTTTCTTCGGGCGATGAGCGCAGAGAGGGCTGGTTGGTTTCGAGGCTTGTCAGGTTCTCCACTGTTTTGGCCGCTGCCGCTTTTTTCAGAGAAAAAAGCGGCGCCGCCGCGGCGCGCCGCGGCGACGGGCTCCCCTGCGGGGAGCCAGCGACCAAAACCCGCCCAGGGAAATTCAACTCCGGTGCCGGGACTCGAGATAGATCCACAGGAGCTGCACATCGGCAGGACTGACCCCGCTGATGCGGGACGCCTGGCCGAGGGTGGCCGGACGGATTTGGGAAAACTTCTGCCGACTCTCGTTCCGCAGGCCCTTCATCGCCTGGTAATCAATACTTTCCGGAATAGACACCGCCTCCATCGCCCCCATTTTCTCCACCTGCCGGAGATCGCGCTCCCGATAGCCCGCATAGGCGAGGCGGTAGAGCGCCTCCTCCCGTACCTCCGGGGCCAGATTTCGAAAGGAAAGGGGTAGGATTTCCGATAGGGACTCGCCGTTCTGCCTCACCGCATCGGCCCAGGTATAACCCTCCCGCCAGTGCGAGGACTCCAGCCACTCCACCTGATCCCGAACCGCCCGCTGCTTGGCGGCGATGCACCGGATCCTCGCCTCCGGCAGGAGCCCGTAGCGCCGGGCATGTTCCAGCAATCGCAGCTCCGCGCTGGAGTGGTTGAGCAGGAGCCGGTACTCCGCCCGGGCGGTGAACATCCGGTAGGGCTCGCCGGTGCCCTTCGTGACGAGGTCGTCGATGAGGACGCCGATGTAGGCCTCGTGGCGCTTCAGCACCAGCGCTTCCTCCCCCCGCAGCAGGGCCACGGCATTGATTCCCGCCAGCAGGCCCTGCCCTGCCGCCTCCTCGTAGCCCGAACTGCCATTGATCTGGCCGGCGCAGAAAAGCCCGGCGATGGCCTTGGACTCCAGGGAAGGCTTGAGCTGGGTCGGGGGCAGGTAGTCGTACTCCACCGCATAGGCCGGCCGCAGGATATGGGCCCGCTCCAGCCCAGGAATCGTCCGGAGCATCGCATACTGGATTTCCAGCGGCAGGCTGGTGGACAGTCCATTGATGTACCACTCCTCCGTCGAATGGCCCTCCGGCTCCAGAATCAGCCGGTGCTCCGCCTTGTCGGGAAATTTTATGCACTTGTCCTCGATGCTGGGGCAGTAGCGCGGCCCGGCACCCGAGATCTGGCCGGAATACAGCGCCGACTGGGACAGCGAAGCCAGCACCAGCTCCCGCGTCGCCGCCCGTGTACGCGTCACCCAGCAGGAACGCTGCCTCCGGCCCAGGAGCTCGCCCTTGCTCAGTAATGTTGGGGACTCTCCCCAGCGATTCGAAAAAGAGGGAACGGGAATGCCCTCCCCCCGCGTGTCGTAGAAGCCGAAGAGGACGGGCTCCTCATCCCCGCGCTCTTCCTCGCAGGGGGAAAAATCGATGCTGGGGCCGAGGATGCGGGCGGACGTACCGGTCTTCAGGCACCCCAGCTCCAGACCGGCCTCCCGCAGGCTCTGCGGCAGCGCCGTCGAGGAAAAATCCGCCAGCCGTCCCCCGGCCGCGTGGCGCAATCCCAGGTGCAGAACGCCGTTCAGAAAAGTCCCCGTCGTCAGGATGACGGCGGCGGCGAAGAACGTGACGTCCAGCCGGGTCCGAACCCCCACGGCCCGGCCCTCCTCCAGCAGGAGCTCCGTCACCCGAGCCTGCAGAAGGAAGAGATTCTCCTGATTTTCCAATACCCATTTCAGGCGGAACTGGTAGGCCTTTTTGTCGCTCTGGGCGCGCGGCGATTGCACCGCCGGTCCTTTGGAACGATTCAGCAGGCGCCACTGGAGGGCGCTGGCATCGGCATTGATGGCCATCTCCCCGCCGAGCGCATCGATCTCGCGCACGATCTGCCCCTTGGCCTGGCCGCCGATGGCCGGATTGCAGCTCATCTGGGCCATCGTATCGTTGTTGCCCGTCAGCAAGAGGGTTCTGGCCCCCCGCCGGGCCGCGATGAGCGCCGCCTCGCAACCGGCATGCCCCGCGCCGACGACGATCACGTCGTAGGGATTTTCACGCCCATAGGGACCGGCAGTACCCGCAGCCATAGACCTCTAAGGGAATCCCAAAACGCGCAGCGGCAAGTTCATTCCTTTCCTCCCCACTTCCGACCTTTTCTATTCCTGCTCTCAACCCTTTCTAGAGGATATTGTCAAACTAGAATGAGGGGGCGTTTTTTTGGGGCCCCGGGACAGCCCGCGAAGAGGGCTTAAGCGGCTAAAGCCGCTTGCTCGCGAAGCGAGCGTCCCGGGGCCCCCGCCAAAACGCTCGATAACCCCCCCAGCTCTCACGATTGACGGAAATCTCCAGCTTTTATTTGACGACACTCTCTAATCCCCGGATTCCAAAAATCCAGTTCCCGGCCAGGCGATGGGCTCCTTTCCCAGCGGCGACCGAGCCTCCCCTCCTCCTTTTCTGCCGCCTTTGGCGCGGAGCGGGCGAGGCGCTTAGGCGCTTGCGCCTCGCCCCTCCGCGCGGCCCGCACAGCGGGCCGGAGCCCGTTTGGGGCTGCCTTTTCAGAGGAGGGCCGGGCGAAGGGCGGGGTGG
>JAITKE010000043.1 GCA_031278595.1 Puniceicoccales bacterium | reverse complement strand
GGAATGGAGAAAGGACACATAGGAGACATGACCTGTCAGATAAATTGTGAGATGAGAAGGTTGCTGCCTGTTTTTGACGACACCCTCTAGAGGAGGGAAAGGGCAGGGAGCTCTCTTCGACTTATCAGCGCTACAGATCCGGTATTGCCTGGATGAGTTTTTGGGTGTAGGGGTCACGGGGATGGTAGCAGACCTCTTCCGTCGTGCCCTTTTCGACCATCTTGCCCGCATTCAGGACGCAGACGAAGTCACACATGCGCTCGACGACCGCCATGTCGTGGGAGATGAAGAGCATGGCCAGAGCCCTCTGCTCGCGGATCGAGGACAGGAGATTGAGGATCTGGGCCTGAACGGAGACATCCAGCGCGCTCACCACCTCGTCGCAGATCAGGAGATGCGGTTCAACGGCCAGGGCCCGGGCGATGTTGACCCGCTGCCGCTGTCCCCCCGAGAGTTGCCTCGGATAGTAGAAGGCCATGGCCGGCGACAGACCCACCTGTTCCAGCAGCTGCTCCACCCGCTGCTTCCGCCAGGCACGGGTGTGTTCGGGAAAGTGCAGAACGAGCGCCTCCTCGATGGTGCCGAAAATGCTCATCTTCGGATCCAGCGTGCCGTGGAAGTCCTGGTGCACCATCTGGATCTCTTTCCGCAGGCGCAGCGGCTGGTGGCAGAACTCCCGACCGTGAAAGCTCTGGCCGCGAAAGGTGAGGGAACCTCTGGCCAATGGAACCAGGCCCGCCACCACTTTCCCGAGGGTGGACTTTCCGCTGCCGCTCTCGCCGACCAGGCCGACGGACTCGCCCGGGCGGATATGAAGGGAAATCGCATTCAGGGCATAAAAATGCGTCACGACACGGCTGAAGAAACGGCGCTTGTCGTAGGAAACATAGGCGTCGCGAATGTCCAAAAGGGCGGTGTGCATCATCTCTCCTCCAGAAACAGCACCGTTAAAGAGACTTTTTGGCCGTACTACAATGACAATTTCCACTCATTGTTCCTTGACCTCCCCCGAGGGTCCCCTAGTCTTCGCTCCCGGAGGTTTCGGCAGGCTTATGGAGGGCTTCGACATCGACAAGCTCGCGCGGCTGGCGCGCATCGACTTCAGCGAGGAGGAGCGGGCGTGCTTTCCGCAGCAGTTTCAGACCATTCTGGGCTACTGCGAGAAGCTCCAGTCGCTGGAGGTCGGCGAGGTTGAGCCGACGGCCCATGCGTTGCCCGTCTACAACGTCTGGCGAGAAGATGTTCCCACAGCCCCTCTCCCGCCCGAAGAGGCCCTGCGCAACGCCCCGGCCCAGCGCCAGCAACAGCTCGTCGTCCCAAAAGTGTTGGATTGAGCCCCCTCCTGCCATGCCAGCGCATTTTTTCAGCTTCGGGTGGTTCCCTGGCCTTGGATCGTCCTTCAGCTCTGGGTCGTTCTTCGGCTTCGGATCGCTCCTCAGCCCTGGGTCGTTCTTCAGTATCGGGTCACTTTCCAGCTTTTGGCCGTTCTGCCGGCTGTCTTTGCCCCGGGAAAAATGGGCCGGGGCTGCCTTTGCGCCGAAGCCCCCTCCGGGGGCTTCGGCGGGGCCCGCCGCAGGCGGGCCGCTTCCGGCGAAAGCCAAAGGCAGCCCCAAAAACACGAAAAACCCACCGGCCACTCTTCCCATTTTTCATGGGGGGGCCCGTGCAGCGGGCGATTCCTCCGGAATCCAAAGACAGCCGGAAACACCCCAGGGCCTTCATCTTTTTTCCCCTATTCCCTTTATCCAATCTTCCCGATGAAAGACCAGGTTTATCTCCTCGGTGCCAGCGAGCTTTCCCGTCTCCTGCGGGAGAGGAAAATTTCCTCCGAAGAAGTCACCCGGGCCTTCATCGAACGGACGGAACAGACGGAGGAGAGGATTCGGGCCTTCATCTCCTACGACGCAGAATACAGCCTCGCCCAAGCCAGGGCCTCGGATCGGCGCCGGTCGGAGGGAAAAACCCAGGGGTCCCTCGACGGCATTCCCGTCGGCATCAAGGACCTCATCGCCGAGAAGGATCAGCCCCTGACCTGCGGCAGCCGATTCATGGAGCACTTCCGCAGCCCCTACGACGCGACGGTGATCCAGAAACTCCGCGACCAGGGGGCCGTCCTCTGGGGTCGCCTGAACCTCGACGAATTCGCCATGGGCTCGTCGACGGAACACTCCGCCTTCCAGGTCACCCATAACCCCTGGAATCCGGACTATGTCCCGGGGGGCAGCAGTGGCGGCTCTGCGGCGGCGGTGGCGGCGGGACAGACCCCCCTTGCCCTGGGCTCCGACACCGGCGGCTCGATCCGGCAGCCGGCGGCCTTCTGCGGAGTCTGCGGGCTGAAACCGACCTATGGCCGCGTCAGCCGCTACGGCCTGAGCGCCTTTGCGAGCTCGCTGGACCAAATCGGCCCTCTCGGGCGAACGGTGGAAGATGTGGCACTGCTCCTACGGGCCATCGCCGGCCACGACGGGCAGGACTCCAGCAGCCTGCGGGAAGAAGTCCCGGACACCCCCTCCGCCCTGCGGGAAAAGCTTTCCCCCAAGCGCATCGGCATTCCCCGGGAATACTTCGCCGAAGGCCTGGAGGCCGAGGTGCGCACCGCCATCGAATCGGCCATCGGGTTCTACCGCTCCCGGGGGCACACCATCGTCGAGCTCAGCCTGCCCCACCTGGACTACGCCATACCGGTCTACTACGTGGTGGCCACGGCCGAAGCCGCCTCCAACCTGGCCCGTTTCGACGGGATTCGCTACACCCGGCGCAGCGCCCACCGCAATGCCATCGACGTCTATTCCCGCTCGCGCAGCGAGGGCTTCGGTCCCGAGGTCAAGCGGCGCATCATGCTGGGCACCTACGTGCTCAGCAGCGGCTACTACGAGGCCCAGTACCTGCGGGCCCAGAAGGTCCGGACCCTGATCCGGCAGGACTTTCTCGAGGCTTTTAAGTCGGTGGACTTCCTGTTCACACCGACGAGCCCCAGCACCGCCTTCAAAATCGGGGATAAATCGGCCAATCCCCTGGCGATGTACCTCAGCGACATCTATACCGTTTCGGCCAATCTGGCCGGCATTCCGGCCCTCTCCATCCCCTGCGGGTTTTCCTCCCGAAATCTGCCGATCGGGCTCCAGCTCCTGGGCCCCTTTTTTTCCGAAAAAGACCTGCTGCAGATGGCCTACGCCTTCGAGTCCGAGCACGATTTCTCCTCCCGCCAGGCGCCGCTCTGACCCCCGCCAGGCTCTGCTCTGATCTCGGTCCTAGACTTTGGGACAGTTGTTTCTTTCGCCGTCTTTGCGGCACTGGAAATGAAAAGTTTTTTCATTTCCAGCGCCGATGCCCGCTCCGCGGGCGATCCCTCCGGGATCCAAAGACGGCGAACCCGGCCAGGGACATTTCCACCCCTCCTC
>JAITKE010000010.1 GCA_031278595.1 Puniceicoccales bacterium | reverse complement strand
CCGGGACGCTCGCTTTGCGAGCAAGCAGCTTTAGCCGCTTAAGCCCTCTTCGAGGGCTGTCCCGGGGCCCCGAAAACGCCCCCCTCCTTTTAGTTCGACGGCGCCCTCTAGATTCTGACGGAGGATTCCCGATGGATTTAAGGATACTCCGGTTTTTCATGCGGCGGCCAAAGAGGGCGGGGCCAGCGACTGCTTCCAGGCCTTTACGGCGCTGCGGAGCTGCTCCTCCAGCGCGGCGTCGAGGCCGGAGTCCCGGCCCAGGGAGTCGAGCAAAGTCGGATAGTAGGTACCGAAAAAGGCCGGCAGAGAGACCCGCATCTCCCCGATGCTCTGGGGGGAAAGATCGTCGCCATAGCCCTGCTGGAGGCTCCAGAGCAGGAGAATTTGCTGCTCGACCGGGAGGGGCTGGGCCGCCGGCTGCTTGAATAATTGCACGATACGGGCGCCGCGGTCGAGCCGCTGCTGGGTCTGGGCATCCAGCTCGGAGCCGAACTGCGCGAAGGCGGCCAGTTCGTAGTACTGCCCGAGCTCCAGCTTCAGCTTGCCCGCCACCTGCTTGATGCCCTTCGTCTGGGCGGCCGAGCCCACGCGGGAGACGGAAATCCCCACCGAAATGGCCGGCCTTACCCCGCGGTTGAAGAGCTCGGTGTCGAGAAAAATCTGGCCGTCGGTGATGGAGATGATGTTGGTTGGGATGTAGGCGGATATGTCGCCGGCCTGGGTTTCGACGATGGGCAGGGCGGTCAGGGAACCCTCGCCGGCCTCCGGAGTGAGCCGGGCCGCCCGTTCCAGCAGGCGCGAGTGGAGGTAGAAGATGTCCCCCGGATAGGCCTCCCGGCCCGACGGTCGTTTGAGGATGAGCGAGATCTGCCGGTAGGCGATGGCGTGCTTCGACAGGTCATCGTAGATGATCAGCGCATCCTGGCCGTGCTCCATGAACCATTCCCCCAGGGCGCAGCCGGCGTAGGGCGCCAGGTACTGGTTCGCCGGATTGTCCGCGGCCGCCGCGGCGACGACGATGCTGAAGGCCAGGGCCCCGGCCTCCTCCAGCGTCTGGACCGTCCGGGCGATGGAGGAGTTCTTTTGACCGATGGCGACGTAGATGGAATAGACCGGCCGGAAATTCGGGTCACCGCTCGCGAGGCCCTGGGCATTGAGCCGAGCCTGGTTCAGTATGCTGTCGAGGGCCAGGGTGCTCTTGCCGCTGGCGCGGTCGCCGATGATGAGTTCCCGCTGGCCGCGGCCGATGGGGATCATGGCGTCGATGGCCAGAATGCCGGTCTGGAGCGGCTGGGAAATGGACTGGCGGGCGATGATGCCGGGGGCCCGGCGCTCGATGGGATAGTGCTCCGCGGCCTCGATGGGCCCCTTGGCGTCGAGGGGCTCGCCCAGGGCATCCACGACGCGCCCCAGCAGCTTGGGCCCGACCGGTACCGAGAGCAGCTGGCCGGTGGTTTCGGCCTCGTCGCCGGCCCGCAGGCCGGAGCTGTCCCCCAGGAGCACGACCCCGACCCGGTCCTCCTCCAGGTTCAGCGCGAAGCCCCGGGCCCCATTTCCAAAGCGGACGAGCTCGTGGCAGCGCAGCTCCGACAGGCCGTCGACGAAGGCGACCCCATCCGCCAGGTGGAGGATCCGGCCGACGTTCTTCCTCAGGGTTTGGGGCTGGAATCGGCGGATTTCGGCCCGGATTTCCTCGACGATGTTGCGGTTCATGAGCTGCAAGTTTCACTCTTCCATCTAAGGCCTTCGAGCCAAAAGGCAAGTGTGTAGCTTGGGGGGGCTTTGGGGCTTGCCTTGGCCGAAGGGGGAGGCCTCCGGCCTCCCCCTTCGGCGTGCCTGCTTCGCAGGCGGATTCCTCCGGAATCCCAAGGCAAGCCCCAAACCCCACCCGCCCACCCCCTTAAAAACAATCCCAGTCCCTGCTTCTCCCTACATTCTTCAGTCATGCGCGGAAGCTTCGCCCACACCTTCCCTACATCCTACGGCTCGCGAAAGCTCCTCCCGCATAAACCGACCTACGCGGCCTGCGCAGCTCGGCTTATGCAGCCGGCTCTCGGTCTTTTCGCAGCCGATTTACTGATTTTTTCGCCGCCGACTCCACGGTTTTCGGTCAAAAATCCTCCGTCGGAAAGCGCCGGGATAGGAAGGCTTTCAGAACCTCCGCGTCGTCGAAGGGAAGGCGCTCCCGGCCGATTTCCTGGTAGTTCTCGTGGCCCTTGCCGGCGACCAGAAGGGTATCACCGCTCTGGGCCGCTTCGACGGCCCGGGCAATGGCCAGGCGCCTATCGGCGAGCCAGTGGATCTTTTCCGGCGAGCCGCGGAGCCCCCGGCGCAGGTCGCTGAAAATCTGCTCCTGGGGCTCGGTGCGCGGGTTGTCGCTGGTGACCCAGATCTCGTCGGCCCAATCCTGGGCGATCTCCATCATCGGCGGGCGCTTGGCCCGGTCGCGGTCGCCCCCGCAGCCGAAGACCAGGAGCAGCCGCCGGCGGCAGAGTGGTTTCAGCATCTTCAGTACCTGGGCCAGGGCATCGGCGGTATGGGCATAGTCCACCAGGACGGAAATCCCTCCCCGTCGGGAGAGGAGCTGCGTCCGGCCCGGCACGCCGCCGAAGTTCCGGAGGCGCTCCAGGATTTTTTCCGAGAACCGATCCGTGGCCAAGAGGGCCGTGAGGGCGGCCAGGACATTCAGGACATTGTAGGAGCCCGGCAAGGGACTTTCCACCGGCCATTTTTCTCCGCGGAACGAGAGCTCGAAATGGGCCCTGGTTCCCCGCAGGACGAGATTTCCCGCCCGCACATCGCTGGCTTCACCCAGGCCATAGGTATAGACTTCCGCCCCTAGGCCGGACACGGCCGTCCGCAGGCGCTGCCCATAGGGATCGTCGCCGTTGAGGATGATTTTTTGAGGAACACATCCATTCCGGCCGTCGAAGAGCCGGCTCTTGGCTTCGAAATAGGCCTCGCGGTCCCCGTGGTATTCCAGGTGATCCTCCGTCAGGTTTGTGAAGATCGCCGCGTCCACGGCCAGGCCGTAGGCCCGCTTCTGGTCCAGCGCATGGGAGCTCAATTCCAGGGCCATCGCCCGTCCGCCCCCGTCGACGCTTTCCCTCAGCAGCTGCTGCAGCCGAATCGCACCCGGAGTGGTGGTGGGAGCCGGGAATTTCCGCTGGCCCGTGTCGTAAAAAAGTGTGCCGATGTAGCCAGCCGGCCGTTCCCCCGACAGCAGGTGCTGGAGCAAATAGGCCGTCGTCGTCTTGCCATTGGTGCCGGTCACGGCGTAGATTTTCTGCTCCTCGTCCGGAAATCCGTAGAAGACCCGGGCCGCCTCGGCCAGCGCCTGCCGTACGTTGGGCACGAGCCACTGCGGGATGTTTTTGGGCACCGCTGGGCACGGCTTTTCCGCCACGATGCCGGCGCAACCCCGGGCCAGGGCCTCCGGAATAAAGGCCTCGCCGTTCTGGTTTTTTCCGGGAATCGCGAAGAAAAGCTCGCCCGGCTGCGCCGTCCGGCTGTCGCCGCTCAGACCGGTGAATCGCTTCGCATCGATGATTTCGAGGAGACTCTTGCTCTCTTGAGCCCGAAGCGGCTCTGGTGGGGCTTTTGGCTGATTCTGAAGCATGTTTCGGATGGTTTGCGAATGTGCTCTCAGGGGGTTTGCGGCTGTCTTTGCAATAGGAAAAATTTTCCCCACGAAAATTTTTCCTATTGAGCCCGCTCTGCGGGCGATTCCTCCGGAATCCAAAGACAGCCGCAGACTCTCACCCTTCCCTCCCTTAAAAACTAAGGGAGAAGCCCTCGGCGTCAAGAGGACATCAGGCCGCTGACGACTTGAGAAGACATCCTTCCACCGGCTACCCAAGAAGGTATCATGCCTTTGGAGATTCAGACATAATCCCACTGGATCCTCAAGAGGGCATTTAAGAAATCATCATTCCGCTGGAGACTCCGGAGGGCATTCAAGAGGGTATCCTTACCCTGAAGACTTTTAAGAAGGCCCACTGGGCATCATGTCGATTTGGGAGGAAAGATTGCCCGCTGCCTCCCGGAATAATGTCGGTTGCGTCGGATTCTGTGTGGCCTATGGGCTAATTCCGTGAGAGGCGTAGCCACACTCGCTGAATCCTATGCCGTCAACAAATGCGACACCTCTTGGCTGGCAGCCATGGCTTGGTCCAAGGTGGTGATCACATTTGTACATTCCGGATTCCCTTCTTTTAATTGATTTAAAACCTCCCCTTCCGGCAGCGTATTCATTTTTTGAATAGATTCTTCCACTTTGGCTTTGGCCTGCTGTAGCACTGCCCGGCTGGTGGAATCATTGGGGCCGAGTCGTTCTAATCTTCCGTTTAGCGTCTGCAGCGTGCCTTGTAAGTTTTGCTTGATAATATCCACTTTCTGCGAGCGCGTCATGGTTGCCAATCCCGGATTCCTGGCACGTGCGACCGCAGCCATTCCTTGCTAGCTACTTTTGCCTGTGACTGGCGGCTGCGTGCTGCTTGCATTTACGGCTGCCCCAGTACGGGAAAATCCGAAGAACTGTTTGATGCCTTCCCAAGCAGTACTCAGCTTCTGCCGAAAAGTCAGCGGCGCTGTGCTGCCTGTGGATGTTGCCCTAATTGGATCGCTCATATTCCCTTTCCATTCCCAAAATGGGAAAAGTCTAAGCTATTTACCTGCGATATCAAGTCTATAAATCTGCGCTTAAGGGCTGCAAGTTACAGACAAGTACTGTGTAGAGGAGGACGGCTGGTAGAGGATGATGGTCGTTTTGTAAAGGATAGCTGATGTCAAGGGTTGCAGGGCAGTCAAGGGCCGCATTGGAGAAGATAACTGATGAATGCTGGCTTAACTCGTTTGAAAAAATGTATTTTCATGCAAAAGTCACTGGGAAAAGTGCGAGATTTCTATGAAACTCATTCGAGAAAATGTTGAGTTTCGTCGAAAGTCGTTAGGAAAAGTGTGGAAATGCGGCGTAGGGCGATAGAGATTTTGAGGCAGTGGAAGGCAAATCCCGAGAAAAAGCCGATGATCCTGCATGGAGCGAGACAGGTCGGAAAGACATGGTTGATGATGGAGTTTGGAAAAACGGAATACAAAAATACTGCCTATGTGAATTTCGACGGCAATCCTCGCATGGAAATTCTGATTCAGCTAGAAGGCTACGTCATTCCCATTGAAGTCAAGGCAGCGAAGAATTTGCAGGCGAAAAGCCTAAAATTCTACCGCGATGCATTTGCGCCAGAAAAGGCAGCACGGCTGTCGCTTGCCGACTGCAGGATCGATGGCGGACTGTACAATATCCCACTCTACATGGCCGGAAAGGTGAGGAATATACTGTTGATGTCGCTGGAAATGGACAGGTGAATGCTCCAGAATGCTACCGTATTCCATAACGGCCATGAGGTTTCGGCATCTGAGAATTTTCCTCTTCGCCGTTGCCAACGGCTCCTTTATCTGAATGGCCTAGAAATTGGGTGCAGGGCCCGGATTTGAACCGGGGACCTTCAGGTTATGAGCCTGACGAGCTACCAGACTGCTCCACCCTGCGATACGAGCTAGGGTTTCTTCAAAAAAAGCCTGGCGTCAAGAGAAAATGAGTTCTGCGAGAG
>JAITKE010000001.1 GCA_031278595.1 Puniceicoccales bacterium | reverse complement strand
CAGAGTCACTAGACTGGGAGATGGAGTGGATGGGTCGAAGGTATTGTGCGTCATCATGGGCGGAGGGCGGGGTCGGCGCCTGGACCCGCTGACCCGGTGCCGCTGCAAGCCGGCCGTACCATTGGCGGGGAAGTACCGCCTGGTCGACATCCCCATCAGCAATTGCCTGAACTCGGGCTTCAACCGCATCTACATCCTGACCCAGTTCAACACCCGCTCGCTGCACCGCCACATCGAGAACAGCTACCGCTTCGACACCTTCGGCGGCGGCAAGATCGAGATCTTCTCCGCCGAGCAGACCCAGGACAGTTCCGACAGCTGGTACGAAGGAACCGCCGACGCCGTTCGCAAGAACATGCGCTATTTCCACGTCTCGGAGGACGACCTGATGATCATCCTCTCCGGCGACCAGCTCTACCGCATGAACATCGCCGACCTGGTGGAGCAGCACCGGCTCCAGGGCTCCGATGTGACGATCGCCGCCAAGGCCATCCCCAACGAGCGGATTTCCTCCTTCGGCGTCATGCGCATCCGGCCGGATCTCTCCATCGCGGAGTTCTTCGAAAAACCGGATGATCCGGAGCTCATCGAACAGCTGACCCTGACCGGCGAGTGGCGGAGTCGCCTAAAGGATCGATCTGCCAAAAAATACAGCCTGGCCTCGATGGGCATCTACGTCTTCAGGGCGGAAATCCTGAAACGGGCCCTGGCGAGCTGCGGCTCCGATTTCGGAAAGGAGATCATCCCGGGGCTTTTGGGAAAAGTCGCGATGCGGGCCTATATCTTCGACGACTACTGGGAGGACATCGGGACGGTCCGTTCCTTTTTCGATGCCAATCTGGGCCTGACCTCGCCGCAGCCGGAATTCAACTTCTACGACGCACTGGCGCCGATCCATACCCACCCGAGCATCCTGCCGGCGTCGAAGGCCAACCACTGCGAGCTGGAGGAGGTGCTGATCTCGGACGGCTGCCTTCTGAAAGAGGTGCGGCTGAAGCGCTGTGTACTGGGCCTCTGCTCCGTCGTCCGCGAGGGGACGCGTATGGAAAATGTGCTCATGATGGGCTCCCGGCATTACGAATCGCTGGAGGAAGGCCCGATATCCGAGAGCGAGGTGCCACCCATCGGCGTGGGTTGCCACAGCTACATTCGGAACTGCATCATCGACAAGGGCGCCCGCATCGGGAACCACGTGCGCCTGACGCCCGAGGGCAAGGAGGATGGCTTCGAGTACAATGGGCTCACCGTCCGCGATGGCATCCTCTGCATCGGCCGGGATACCGTTGTGCCGGACCACACCGTGCTCTAGGTTTTTTAGGGGTGAGGTAGCCCGCAGCGCCGACCCGCAGAGCTGATTTGGGGGTTGTCAGACCCATAGGGCCGGTGCTGGGAACTATCGGGCCTGCAGAGCTGATGCTTGGGGCTGTCAGACTGCAGGGACGATGCTTCTTGGGGCTTTCAGGTCCGCGGAGCCGGTGCTGGGAGCTGTTTTGGGGGCTGTCTTTGGAGCCCGCAGGGCTCGCCCGCGGAGCGGGCCCCCGCGAGGGGCATGAAAATTTCCTTTTCATGCCCCTCGCGGCAAAGACAGCCCCCCAAAAAAACAAAAAACACTCGAAAAACCAAAACCCCGCCCAACCCACTTTCCAAAGCCCCCGATCCCTTTCCCCCAGATGAAAAGACTTGAAAAGGCCCGCCCCGCGCTTTCCGTCACCCCATGCCTGCGATTTTTAGGATTCCCATTGGGCCGAGAATCCGTATAATCCTCGGAAACTCGGTGAGGAAAGTCCGCAGCCGGTAAAAACGTGTCTCAGAAAGAGGAAAATTTGGAAAAGGTCTCTGGCTCGTTGATTTCGGGGGGTCAGGAGGAGAATTGGGACGAGAAGACTCCGGAAGGCCGGAAAGTGGGAATTCCGGAGAGTCAGAAAGAGGCTTCGGAAGATCGGGAGGGAACTCCGGAAGCTCAGGAGGATCTGGACCGGCGCTGCGGGCAGATTCTGGAGGAAGTTTGGGCAGAGTACCGCCTTTCTCCCAGTACACCCTTCCCTCGGCCGGTGGTTTGGCTGAGCGGCGCACCGGGCTCCGGCAAGGGGGTCAATGCCGGCCACGTGAGGCGGGCTCTCGGCCTATCGGCGGAGCCGGTGGTCATCAGCGAGCTCCTGCAGTCCCAGGATTCACGAAGCCGCATCGACCACGGCGACCTGGTGGACGACCTCAGCGTCATTCGGGCGAGCCTGGGGGCCCTGCTGCGGGCCAAGAAAGGTGAAGGCCTGCTGATGGACGGCTATCCGCGTTCCCTGCTCCAGGCGAAATTCCTGCACCGGCTGGCGGAGAAGTGGCAAAGCCTTGGGGCCAAAGCGCTCCAATTTCGGATGCTCGTCTTCTCCGTCGACGAGGCGACGAGCCTGGAACGGCAGCTCTCCCGCGGCCGCAAGGCGATGGCCCACAATCAGGAGGTCAGGCGGACTGGCAAGGGAGTGCTGCGCGAAGTGCGCCCGACGGACATCGACGAGACGCTGGCCCGCCGACGCTACCATACTTTCCTTCAGGAAACCGATGCGGCGCTGCGCTACCTCCAGTCGACCGGCATGCCCTTTGTCGAAATCGACAGCCGCGGCCCCTTCGACGTCGTCCAAAAGCGCATCGAGCAAAAGCTCCGGCTCTGGGTCTCAAACCCCTGAAAATCTTTCGGGGGAGGACGCTGGATATCGGTATCATGCCGGGGAGAGGATTTTCAGGAGAGTGGGACAGGAGAGAATATCTGCGTGGATACCTGGTGCTTCCGGTGCGTTTCTTGGCCCTGAGGGGAAGCGCTTTGGCCGGAGGCCGAAACTTGGCCTGCTCAGGGTTGGCTGTGCTGTGTTTTTTGAGGCTGTCTTTGCCGCGGGGGGGAATGAAAAGGGAGGTTTCATTCCCCCCGCGGGGGCCCGCTCCGCGGGCGAGCCCTTTGGGCTCCAAAGACAGCCCCAAAAAACTTTTCCCCCGCCTCCCAAGGTGTGCCTTTCCCCCGATGCCGAAATGGCCAGGCCTAGGGGATTTTCGCCCGTTTTCTGAGCTGCCTTTGGCTTCCGTAGGAAGCGGCCCGCCGGCGGCGGGCCCCGCCGAAGCCCCCTCCGGGGGCTTTGGCGCAAAGGCAGCCCCAATCTCTTTTCCCTGGGGCATCCTTCCCCAACCCAAACCCGCTCGGCGCTTGACGGGAAGGGCCCAGTCCCTTAAAGCTCAGGGGATTCACGGATGAGCCATGGCGTCCATTCCCAGCATTGAGCCCTTCCGCCGCCGCCATGAGGATTTGGAGCGGGCGATGGCGGAGGCGGATTTTTTTTCCGACCCACGCCGGGCGGCCCGTATCGCGAAGGAGCACCAGCAATTGGCCCAGCTCCTGGAAAAATACGGCCACTACGAACGGCTGCAGTCCGAGCGGACTGATTGTCGGCGCCTTCTGGATGAATCGGAGGCCGAGCTGAGGGGCCTGGCCGAGGAGGAGGAGCGGCGGATTTTGGAAGAATTGGAGCGGCTGGAAGGGGCCATTCTGCTGGACATGATCCCGCCGGAAGCCTCGGATTCGCGCCATACGGTCATGGAAATTCGGGCCGGCACCGGTGGGGACGAGGCGAGCCTGTTCGCCGGCGACCTCTTTCGGCTCTATACGCGCTACGCGGAACGGAGGGGCTGGCAGCTGGAAGTACTCAGTTCCAGCCCTTCGGAATGCGGCGGATTTAAAGAGATCATCTTTCTGATTCGCGGTGAAGGGGCCTATCGTCGGCTGAAGCTGGAGAGCGGGGGGCATCGGGTGCAGCGCATCCCCGTCACCGAGGCCAATGGGCGCATCCACACCTCGGCGGCGACGGTCGCCGTTCTGCCGGAGGCGGAGGAGGTGGACATTCAAATCGATCCGGAGGATTTGGAGATTTCCATCTGTCGAGCCAGCGGCCCGGGCGGCCAGGGGGTGAACACGACCGATTCGGCCGTCCAGATCCTCCATCGCCCGAGCGGGATGATCGTCTACTGTGCGGATGAGCGTTCCCAGCAGAAGAACCGGGCGAAGGCCATGACCGTTCTGCGATCGCGGCTCCTGCAGAAGAAGGAGGAGGAGGAACGGGCCCAGTACGCGGCGGTTCGCCGGCGCCAGGTCGGCAGCGGCGACCGCTCCGAGCGGATCCGCACCTATAACTTTCCCCAAAATCGCCTGACGGACCACCGCATCGGCCTGACGCTCTACAGCTTGACCCAAATCATGGACGGGGATTTGGATGCCCTACTGGAGGCCTTGGAACTGGCCGATCGGGAGGCGAAAATCCAGGCTCTGCTGGAGGAGAGGGAATCCGCGTGAAGGAGAATGGGGTGTGGGCATGAAGGAAGACTGGTATGGGCGAGGGAAAATTCCCAAGGCTGTGGTTTCCCCGCTGTCTTTGCGACAGGAAAAAAGGCTTTTTTTCCTGTCGGGGCCCATGGCCCGCCATGGGCGAGCCCTGCGGGCTCCCAAGACAGCGGGCCAGGGGCCGAGTGGCAGGGACTAGGGCGCTGTTGGGGCCTGGGGCGAAGGGTTTGAGAAGGAGCTGGGCCCATGCCACCGGATGAATTTTTCCCCCAGGGGGATGAGCATTTCCCGTCCGGCCTCTGGGCGCAACGGGCGGCGGACTTGAGCCGACATCTGCCTCGGGAACTCTTGGATGAGCGGGTCGTCGGACGGCTTTCCGAAGAGGGCCATCGGGCGCGGGGTATTGCCTGCTCGGGCGGAGTCGATTCCCTCTGCCTCCTGCTGCTGTCCGTTGCCCATTTTCCGGAATGCCCGTTCTTCGTCCTGCACTACAACCACGCCCGACGGAAGGGGGAATCCGATGGCGACGAGGCCTGGCTGCGCCGGGTCGCCGCGAACCTGGGCCTGCCCTTCTTCTCGGACAGGCGTTCGGCATCGGGGCCTCACTCGGAGGCGGATCTGCGCCGGGACCGCTACGCCTTTTTCGAAAAAATTCTGTCGCGGGAACGCAGTCAGCAGCTCCTGCTGGGGCATCAGCGGGACGATGTCTGCGAATCCTGGATGATGAATACCGCCCGTGGGGCCTCCCTGGGAGCGCTGGTATCCCCGCCGGCGGTGCAGAGAATCGGCCCCTGCTGGCGCCTGCGGCCCCTGATCCACCTGGAACGCCGACAGTTAGCCGAGGCCCTGCGTGCGGCCGGCATTCCCTGGCGCGAGGACAGCAGCAACCGCGGCGATGCCTTTCTGCGAAATCGCGTCCGCCACCATCTCCTGCCGATGATGGAAGAAGTATTTCCCCAACGCCCCTGGAAGGCCGGTTGGCGGCACACCTGGCAGCAGATCCGGGAGGCTGACGAGTTCCTACGATTTCATGCCGAGAGATTTTCGCATCTCCTCCCAAATCCCTCGCCGGACTTCTCGCCCCTACGTGGCCAGCCGCGGGCGCTGTGGCGCTTCCTCCTCAATGCCTGGCTGGGGCAGCAGGGCCTGCGGGCCCAGGTGCGTCCGAGGAATTTCGAGCGTATCCTGGAGGCCCTGGCGGAAGGCAGGCAATTTTCCTGCAGCCTCGGAGCGAGAAAGGGGCTCCGGGTAAGAGAGTGGCGCCTGGGCCCGGTGGAGGAATCTTTGGCCGAGGGGAAAAATTTCTCCCGGCTTTCGGCCGAGGGAGAAAGTTTTTCCCTGCTGTGGGATTCCCCCCGGGTGGCGGTGGCGGGCGGTTTTTTGGAGAAGAGGTCGTATCCATGGAAAGAAGGGGAAGGGGAGCCGGGCGTGAGGAAAGATATCCTCAGGGTTAGAGTTGGTCTTTCGGAGCGGCAGCCGCTCCTGCTGAGGAACTGGCGGGCCGGAGATGCCTACCGGCCCTTCGGGCTGTCGGGGACGAAGAAGCTGAAGAAAATGTTTCAGGAACGGAGGGTGCCGCCGGAAAAGCGGCGGCGGTTGCCGGTCATCGTGCTGCCCGAATCCGGAAGAATCGTCTGGGTGCCCTTCCTGCCGCTCGGCGAGGATTTCCGGGTGTTGGAGGGAAGCGATTCGGCTCTTGAGTTGACATTCCACGAGTTTTGACGATCCCTTTTGCCCTAGGCCATGGCAAAAAAGCACGCATTTTTCAACCGCTTCCAGCTGCGGGTCTTGGCGATTTGGATCCTGCTCATCGCGGGCATCTTCTCCCTTTGGTCGGGCTATTCCCCCTACCGTGGCCAGCTGCAGAAATGGACGACGCGGCAGGTGCTGCAGGCCTCGCAGGAGGGAAAGATCCTGCAGGGGGTAATCCAGTCCGACCCGACCCGGGGCGCGGAATGGTATCGGCTGCGGGGACAGGCCAAGCTGGATAAACCCGTTGTGACCGAGGGCGGCGAGACGAAGGACAGCGTCCTCTTCGAAGCCCAGGGCCGGCTGACCAGTGATCGCTTCAATGCCCTCTTAAATTCCTCCGTCAACTGGCGAGAGCGGCCGTCGCACACCCTATGGACGGACATTCTGCTGAGCGTACTGCCCGTCCTGGTCATCTTTGGATTTTTCTACTTCATCTTCGTACGCCAGCTGCGGAATGCGGGCCGCAACGCGATGGGCTTTGCGCGGAGTCGGGCCCGGATGCTGACGCCGAATAACAAAAAGAAGACGCTCCAGGACGTGGCCGGCTGCGACGAGGCGAAGGAGGAGGTCGCCGAGATCATCGATTTTCTCAGAACTCCAAAGAAGTTCCAGGACATCGGGGGCCGGATTCCCAAAGGTTGCCTGATGGTGGGGCCCCCGGGGACGGGCAAGACCCTGCTGGCCCGCGCCATCGCCGGCGAGGCGGATGTGCCCTTTTTCAGCATCAGCGGTTCCGATTTCGTTGAGATGTTCGTCGGTGTGGGGGCGGCCCGGGTGCGCGACATGTTCGAACAGGCGAGGAAAAATGCCCCCTGCATCCTCTTCATCGACGAGATCGACGCGGTCGGTCGCCACCGCGGAGCGGGCCTGGGCGGGGGCAACGACGAGCGGGAGCAGACCCTGAATTCCCTGCTGGTGGAGATGGATGGCTTCGACAGCCGCGAGGGCGTCATCATCATCGCCGCCACCAACCGACCGGATGTGCTGGACAATGCTCTGCTGCGTCCGGGGCGCTTCGACCGCCAGGTGGTGATCGACCTGCCGGACCTGCACGGCCGCTGTGATATCCTGAAAGTCCATTCCCAGAAGATCAAGATGAAACCCGAGGTCATTTTGGAGGACATCGCCCGGACGACGTCCGGATTTTCCGGTGCGGATTTGGAAAATCTTCTGAATGAATCGGCCCTGCTGGCGGCCAGGTACAACAAGACGGAGGTCGAGCGCTCGGATGTCGAGGAGGCCCGGGAAAAAATCGCCTATGGCCGCGAGCGCAAGAAGCTGATGGACGACAAGGACAAGAAGGTGACCGCCTATCACGAGGCGGGCCACGCCATCGTCCAGGCGGTGGTGGACGACGGGGATTTGCCGGTGCACAAGGTGACCATCATTCCGCGCGGGCAGAGCCTGGGCAGCACGATGTTTCTGCCGAAAAAGGACATTTTGAACGTGTCGAAACAGGGGGCCCTCGCCCGCATCTGCTCCTCCATGGGCGGCCGCGTGGCGGAGGAACTGGTCTTCGGCGAGGCGGCCATGACCAGCGGGGCGTCGATGGACATCAAGACGGCGACGAAAATGGCCCGCAGCATGGTCTGCGACTGGGGCATGAGCCCCCTGGGGACGGTGGCCTACGGGGACAACCGCGACCACATTTTCCTGGGCCGGGAGATCTCCCGCGAGCAGAACTACAGCGAGGAGACGGCGAAGAAGATCGATGCGGAAATCCTGAAAATCGTCTCCGGAGAGAAGGAACGGGCCCGGCGCATCCTGTCGGAAAGGCGCGACTCGCTGGAAAAGCTGGCGGTGGCGCTGCTGCAGCACGAGACCATCGAGGGCCGCTCGGTCTACGAACTGGTCCAGACCGGAGATTTTCAGACCGAAATCGAGGTTCACAGATCGGTTCCAGCCACCCCAAGCGCCGAGGGCGAACCGAAAAGCGAGGCCTCTGCTGCCCAAGAACCCCCAGCCCCAGGCCAGACCGAAAACGAAGGGCCAAAGCCAGGCTCCGAGCTTTCCGAAAAAACCGAGGAGAAAGGGCCGGAGGAGGCGGATTAGAGGAGCACGGCAAGTCCTCCTTCGCCGCCTTGGGGGCCCGAAGGGCCCCAGGCCCGCTCCGCGGGCCGCGCTAGGAAGAAAAGGAAGGCCTTCCTTTTCCTCTCAGCGCCAAGGCGGCGAAGCCCGGGCTAGGGACCACCCGCCGCTGT
>JAITKE010000054.1 GCA_031278595.1 Puniceicoccales bacterium | reverse complement strand
CCCGCTCCGCGGAGCGGACGGCGACCGGCCATCGCGCCCAGCGGATCGCGCTTGGGCCGGAGAAACCTGCGGTACGGAAAAAAACGTCCAAGGATCCGAATCCGGAGGAGTCGGTGGCGGAGGAGGCTCCGGAAAAAGCATTGAAGAAAAAGACTCCGGTAAAAAAGGCCGCTGCGAAGAAAATACCGACCCCAAGGGTCCAGGAGAAGCCGGAGGAGTAGCAGGAGATGTTGTCGGCCTTTGTGGATTGTATTCGGGTACCCGACCTGCGGCGCAAAATTCTGTTCACGCTGGGGCTTTTATTTGTGGCCCGCGTCGGCGCCAGTATTCCGCTGCCGGGATTGGATCCCAAGCCCTTGCACGATTTTTTCGTGACCCAGGCCGGCAGTGCCTCCAGTCTGATCGGCCTCTACAACATGTTCACCGGTGGGGCCTTTCTGAAAGGCGCCATCTTCGGCCTCGGGGTTATGCCCTACATCAGCGCCTCGATTATCCTGCAATTGATGTCGGCAGTAGTGCCGACCCTGGCGCGGGTGCAGAAGGAGCAGAATGGTCGCCAGCGCATCGCCCAGTACACCCGCTACCTGACGGTTCTCATCTGCCTCATCCAGGGAATTCTGCTGGTGTTGGCTCTGATGAACTATCCGGAAAAATTGTTCACCGGGTTCAACAAGGAGGTTTACGGCGAAATCGTCGTCATGAACCACGGCTGGTTCCTGATCAATTCGATCGTTTTTCTTACGGCCGGTACGATGATTCTGACCTGGTTGGGCGATCGCATCACCCAAAATGGAGTCGGAAATGGCATCTCGCTTTTGATCACGATCGGCATTCTCTCCTCCCTGCCGCGGGCTATTTCCCAGACCTGGACGATGTTCCACCAACCGGTCGGGGTGGATAGCGCGCAGTACGGCTTGTTTCAGGCGGTGCTCATGCTCGCCCTGCTGCTGACGGTGATGGCGGCCATGATCGCCATGACCCAGGCCACGCGGAAGATTCCCATTCAGTACGCCAAGCGCATCATCGGTCATAAGGTCTACGGCGGGCAGGTCTCCTTTTTACCCCTGAAGGTGAATTACGCCGGCGTCATGCCGGTTATTTTTGCCAGCGCGATTCTGCTCTTCCCCCAGCAGATGTTCGCCTATCTGGGCGCCGCGACGGGAATATCGCTCTTCCAACGCCTGTCCTACATCCTGATGCACGGCTCCTGGTTCTACTACCTGAGCTACGGCAGCATGATTCTAGGATTCAGCTATTTCTGGGTCTCCATCATGTTCCGCCCGACCCAAATCGCGGACGATCTGAAGAAGAACGGGGGTTACATCCCGGGGGTGCGACCGGGCTCCGCCACCGCCGAGTTCCTGGACTTCATCATGACCCGCCTGACCCTGGCCGGTGCGATTTTTCTGGCCGTCGTCGCCCTTTTTCCCGACTTCCTCTACTTCTCGTTCAAAATCCCCTACACCGTGGCGATGTTTTTCGGGGGCACCGGAACCCTGATCGCCGTGGGCGTTATTCTGGAGACGATGAAACAGATGGAAACGCATTTGCTGGAGAAGCAGTACGATGGCTTCCTGCAGAAGGGCAAGGCGCGGGGGAAGGCCTCGCCCAAGCGATGGGTCGAGCTGCTGGCTTCGCTGAAAACGGTCAAGTCGCTGTGGATATTTCTGGCCGCCCTCGCGGCCGCGGGCTCTCTGGCCTGGGTGATTCGTCGTTGGGTCGTCCGCTGAGCGATGATTTATCGAAACGATCGCGAAGGCCAGGGCATGCGGGGCCGCTGAGCGATGATCTGCCGGAACGATCGCGAGCGCCAGGGCATGCGGGCGGCGGGCCGGATGGCGGCCGAGCTCCTGCGGAGTGTGGGGGAGAGGGTTCGCCCGGGCATTTCAACGGCCGAGCTGAATGAGCTGACCCGCGAGCTCATGGAGCGGGCGGGAACCGTTAGCGCCTCCTATCACTACGGCCCGAAGAAAAATCCCTACCCGGGCTATGCCTGTTTTTCGCTCAACGACATCATCATCCACGGGATTCCCTCCAAGGACATCCTCCTGCGGGACGGCGATATTCTCAGCGTCGACCTCGCCATTTTCTACAAGGATTTCTGCGGCGACAATACCGCCACTTTTCGGGTGGGTAAGGTCTCGCCGTCGGCTGACCACCTGATACGGGGAACCGAGGAGGCGCTGATGGCCGGCATCCAGGAGGCCGTGGCTGGGCATTACGTGAATGACATTTCGGCGGCGATTGAGGCGGTGGCCCGTCGCGAGGGCTACGGCATCGTGCGCGAGTTCGTGGGCCATGGGGTCGGCCGCGAGATGCACGAGGAGCCCCAAGTCCCCAACTACACGCTGCCCCAGCGGGGCCTGAAGCTGCGCCCGGGGATGAGCCTGGCCATCGAGCCGATGTTCACCCTGGGCAGTGCCGATATTCAGAATGATCCGGATGGCTGGACGGTGCGGACGCGCGACCATTCCCTGGCCGCCCATGTGGAGCACACGATTTTAGTGACGGAAAATCGTCCGGAAATCTTGACTTTGCCATGAAAATAATTTCCAAACCCATCCATATCTGCCTCCGAGCGGGATTCGGAGACCGTGAAATGAGAAAATAAGTTATGCCGCGTCTCTTGGGTGTCGATGTTCCGGAGAACAAACATGTGGCCTATGCGCTGCGCTATGTCTACGGCATCGGCCCCCGACGCGCCGATCTCATCGTCGAGCGCCTGGGCCTGGACCCGATGATGCGCTCGCGTCAGCTCAATGAGGAACAGATCAGCCGCATCGTGTCGGTGGTGAGCGAGATGGGCTGGAAGGTGGAGGGTGACCTGCGCCGCGAGGTCATTGGCAATTTGAAGCGACTTCAGGCGATTCGCTGCTACCGCGGCGTCCGCCACCAGCGCGGCCTGCCGGTTCGCGGCCAGCGTACCTCGACCAATGCCCGTACCCGCAAGGGCGCGCGCAAGACGGTGGGGGTGGTGCGAAAGGCGGCGGCGAAGTAGCGCGGAAGCCCACGGAGGGGTGTTGGAAAAAGCTTTTTAAAATGGCGGCAGCGGAGCGAGAAGAGGAGAATCAGGGGGCGGAAATGCCAGTGGAAAGCGAGCTGCCGGGATCGTCGGGACTTCCCGAGGAAGCGGAGACGGCGGTGTCCCCCGTGGAGTCCAAATCCGATCAACTAGAATCCGTGGAGAAATCGGAGCCGAATTCCGCAGAGGAATCCGCGCCGAAATCGAGAGCGCCGAGAAAGTCGAGAGAAAAGACGGAGGGGAAGTCTTCAAAAAAAGCGGAAAAATCCGAGTCGAAGCCCGTTGAAAAATCCGAGACGGAGTCGGAGCCAGTGGGAGAATTTTCAGGGGAATCGGATTCGGAAAGGCTAGAGCCGAAAGATTCGGAAACGGAAGGGGAATTTTCAGGGGAACTGAAATCGGTATCCGCAGAAGCGTCGGGAGAATCTTCGGAGGAGTTGGGGAAGAGCACGCAGCCGAAATCTTTAGAAAAATCGGAGGAATCCGAACCGAAATTTTCAGGAAAGGCGGAGGGAATGGCAGGGCCGAAGGCCTCGGAGGATTTGAGGCCGAAGTCGGAGCCGAGGGGGCCGAGAAAAGCCGGGGAAAGACCGGAGCGGAAGGCCTCCGGTAGGGCCGGAGCGCCATCGGGTGCGAGGTCATCTTCCGGTGCCGGTGCGAAATCAGAGGTGAAATCGGAGCCGAAGTCCGGAGCGAAGGCCGGAGGAAAGCCTGAGGCTGAACCGGAGAAGAAGGGAGAGGAAAAGCCGGAGTCGCCCTCGGCGTCGGATATTTTGGACGAGGCGCTGCACAGCGGGCTTAAGATCCGCCGGGCGAAGAAGAGCAAGAATGTGGCACACGGGATCTGCTCCATTCTGGCCACTTTCAACAACACCAAGGTCGCTTTCACCGACCCGCGCGGCAACGTGATTTCCTGGTCCAGCTCCGGCAAATGCCACTTCCGCGGCTCCCGCAAGGCGACGGCCTATGCCGCCCAGGTGGTGACTCAGGACGCCGGTCGGACGGCGATGTCCCACGGGATGAAGGAGGTGGAGGTGCACGTCAGTGGCCCGGGCATGGGTCGCGATGCGGCAATTCGTACCCTGCAGACCCTAGGCCTGGCCGTACAGAATATCGTGGATACGACGCCCGTTCCCCACAATGGCTGCCGACCGCGCAAGCGCCGCCGCGTCTGATTTTTTGAGGTTTTTCTATGTCGCGTTACACCGGACCCAAGGCCAGAATCAATCGCCGTTTCGCCCAGGATATCTTCCCTCCCTGCAAGGCGACGGAACGCAAGCCCTATTGCCCAGGCCAGCACGGTCCACGCCTGAAGCGGAAGAATTCCGACTACGCATTAGGCCTCAACGAGAAACAGAAGCTGCGCTTTCTCTATGGCCTGAGCGAGAAGCAGTTCCGCCTGAGCTTCGAGCGGGCGAAGAAGGAGCGCGGAATCGTCGGGGAAATTTTCCTGCGCTCGCTGGAGATGCGCCTGGACAGTGTCCTCTACCTGATGGGCCTGGCGCGCACGCGGCGCTCCGCCCGCCAATTCGTTACCCATGGCCATGTGACGGTGGATCGCGTGCGGGTCAATATCCCGAGCTTCATCTGTAGCCCGGGCCAGTGCATCGAGGTGGCCAATCGCAGCGCCTCGAAGCGCCTCTTGGCCCAGAATATGGAGGATACCCGCTACCGCAACCCGCCGGCCTGGATTGCCTTCAATGCCGATTTGATGAAGGGGCAAATCGACCGCGTGCCCTCGCGGGAGGAGATGACGCAGGAAATCGATGAGCAGCTGATCGTCGAGTTCTACAGCCGCTAATTTTCGAAAATCGCCTCGGAGTCGGTTAAAACCTATGGTCAAGCGTTTGGGAGAGTTGAAATTGCCGCAGACACTGGTGAAGGAGGAGTCCTCGGCGTCCTCCACCTATGCCAAGTTCATCGCGGAGCCCTTCGAGTCGGGCTTCGGCCACAGTTTAGGCAATACTCTGCGGCGCGTCCTGCTGGGCGCCATCGAGGGGGCGGCCATCACCTGCATCCGAATCCAGGGCGTGAATCACGAATTTCAGAGCATCGATGGGGTGGTGGAAGATGTGACGGACATCGTGCTGAATTTGAAAAAGCTGCGCTTCCGCTACAGCGCCCGCCCGTCCGTGTGGCTGAAGCTGGATGTCGAGCACGAGGGCGCCGTGACGGCCGGTGACATTCAGTGCGAAGGGGGCTTTGAGGTGATGAATCCGCAGCACATCATCTGCCGCATCGATGCCAAGCGCCGCCTGCAGATGGACATCGAAGTCAGTGTGGGGCGCGGCTATGCCCTGGCCAGTGCGTACAAAAAATCGCCGGAAGACATCGGTCTGATCCCCGTCGATGCGCTTTTCAGCCCCGTTCTTCTGGTGCGCTATACCGTGGAGGATACCCGCGTCGGGCAGATGACGAATTACGACCGTCTCATCCTGGAAATCGAGACCGACGGCTGCGTTTCACCGGATGAAGCCCTTAAGGAGAGCGTTGTTGTGCTGCAGCGCCACCTGCGCGTCTTCGACGGCGTCAGCGCCACGGAGCTGGAATTCGACGACGAGGTGCAGGAGGTTGACGAGGAGCAGAATCGTTTGAAAATCCTGCTGAACATGAGCGTCAACGAGATCGAATTGTCCGTCCGCGCGGCCAATTGCCTGAACAATGCCAACATCACGACCGTCGGCGAGCTGGCCATGAAGTCGGAATCCGAGATGCTGAAATACCGGAACTTCGGGAAGAAATCGCTCAACGAGATCCGCCTGAAGCTGGAGGAACTGGGTCTTTCCCTCGGCAGCAAGATCGATGAGCGCCTGGTGGACAGGCGGCCGATGGGCCATTGAGGGCTTTGGGGAAATGCGTCACGGTTTACACAGGTATTCACTGAGCAGGACAAAGGAGCATCGGGCCGCCTTGATGTCGCATTTGGCCGCGGCGCTATTCCGCCACGGACGCATCGAGACGACTCTGGCCAAAGCCAAGGCACTGCGCCCGTTCGCGGAAAAGATCATCACCCTAGCCAAGAAGGCCCAGACCGCCGAAGTTCCGGCCGAGCGTATCCACTTCCGCCGCCTGGCCGTCTCTCGAGTTAAGGACGAAGCGGCGGTCAAACAGCTTTTTGTGGAACGGGCGGGGGAGTTCATGAAGCGCCCGGGCGGTTACACGCGCATCTACAAGCTCGTGCCCCGCCGGGGCGATGCGGCTAAGATGGCGCTGATCGAACTGATCGCCGCTGCGGATAAAGGCTATAAGAAGTCCCGCCGCGCCAGCCGAAGGAAGCCCTCGTCCCCCTCAGCTCTGGCTTCGCCGCCCCCCAGTTCATCGGCCCCAGGCCCTTCAGCATCGGATTCTTCGGCTCCAGATTCTTCATCATCAGTTTCTGGGGATTTCTCCGCCGCCTCCTCCAGCGCGGCTTCTGATTTTCCCGATGTGGCGGAGAGCATTTCTTCGGCGGTGGATGAGGAATTGGAGTCCGCGAGGTTCGGAGAAAATTCGGTCGACGTTGAACCACCGGCGGTTTCTGAAAATAGTCCCGCCGAAAAATCCAGGGAGAATGAAGGCGACGGCGCTTCAGATTTTGCTGTTTCTGAGCAGGGCGACGTCCTGAGAATTGTGACCGATGAACCGGCCGATGAGGAGAAGGCTGCGAGGGATTGAAGAGGTTCGATTGGACTTTCCCCCTTTGCCTCTCTTTTGTTTGACGGCGCTTTCCGAGGGCTTCGTTGGTCCCGGCGGGGGCCGGCTTTGCCCGGAAGAGGGAAAGGCCTTTGGCCTTTCCCTATCCGGGCGGCCCGCTTTGCGGGCCCGATGCCTCCGGCATCGAAAGCCGGCCCCAAAAAAACAAACCCTCCCGTAAACACCCTTGTGGAGACGAATTTCCCTGGAGGATGTCGTCAAATCAGGCAGCAAGCTTTTCATCTTATTCCACAATTCATCTGATGGGTCGTATCTCCTTAGGCGTCTTTTTTCATTCCCTCTTTCTTTTTCCCTTTGTTCACTTTTTATTTGACGACACTCTCTAAAAAATTTGACGACACCCTCTAAAACCCAGTCCGGGAGCGATGGGGATTTTTGCGAGACAGCTTGGTATCTTAGGGACACAAAATCCGAGGGCCATAAAATCCGCAGAGGAGCGAAAAGCTCGAAAACTCCGCTTGACGAGGCGGGGGCGATCTTCGATATGGAGACCCCATGGATTCGTCATCGCCGAGGAAAAAAAACGCCCTGGTGACCGGCGCGGGGCGGGGGATTGGAGAGGCCATCGCCCTGACGCTGGCGGAACAGGGCTGTTACGTGATCTGCGTCAGCCGAACGGCGGAGAACTGCGGGCGCGTGGCCCAGCTGATCCGCGAACGGGGGGGCGAGGCGGAGGCGGTGGCGGTGGACGTGACCGACCGCGCGGGCATAAAAGCGGCCGGTGAGGAGATTTTGGGCCGCCGGGGCAGCGTCGGCATTCTCGTCAACAATGCGGGGATTCTGCGCAATGCGCTGGTGCTGAGAACCTCCGACGAGGACTGGGATGCGGTGATCCAGACGAACCTGACGAGCGCCTTTCTGTGGACGAGGCAGCTGCTGCCGGCCATGATTCAGGGGCGCTGGGGCCGCATCCTCAACATGTCCTCCATCGTCGGCA
>JAITKE010000033.1 GCA_031278595.1 Puniceicoccales bacterium | reverse complement strand
CGGGGCCCGGCGGGGGGGCCGCCCGCGGGGGGGGGGTGGGGTCCACCCTTCCGGGGCAAATCCCCCCCCAACCCCCGATACCCCCCGGGGGGCCGCCCGCGCAGTGGGCGAGAACCTTTCAGGTTCAAAGGCGGCAGGACGGCTGGGAAGGCCAGACAGCGGAAGAACGACAGCGCGGTCGAGACGGGGCGGTTGCCCTTCGCCCCCATTAGGGCCCTTGGGGCGGATGGGATTGCCCTTGGGGCGGATGGGATTGCCGTTGGAGCGGTGGGGGGCTTGGGGCGCCTTGGAATCATGGAAACTGCCGGGAGCCTGAGCTAATGGGAACTGCGGTGGGATGCGCTTTACAGGAGGGAGGATTTTCGCTAGTAAAGGGTGGGGGAAGGTCAGCGCGATGTTCGAGGCGATTACGGATAAGATGAGCCGGGCCCTGCGGGCGATACGGGGCCTGCACAGGATTTCGGAGGCCAATGTGGCGGATGCCCTGGCCCACGTGAAAACGGCCCTCCTGGGCGCCGATGTCCACTACAAGGTGGCGAAGGACTTCATCGCCCGCGTGCAGGAGCGATGCCTGGGCCAAAAGGTTCTGCTAGGGGTGACGCCCGGGCAGCAGCTCATCCGTGAGATCCATGCGGAGCTCGTCGCATTGTTGGGGGGAGGTGAAGCGGTGGACTTCTTCGGCCGCAGGCCGCTGAGGCTGGTTTTGGTCGGCCTTCACGGCTCCGGCAAGACGACGACGACGGTCAAGCTGGCGGCCCTGTTGCGGGAAAAGGGCTACCGTCCGGCCGTCATCGCCTGCGATGTCCATCGCCCCGCCGCCATCGATCAGCTGGAGCAGCTGGCCCAAAAAGCGGATATCCTTTTCTACGGTGACCGGAGGGAGACGGATGTGCTCTCGGTGGCCACGGCCGGCCTGACCTGGGCCGAGGGCCAGGCGGCGGATGCCATTCTCTGGGACACCGCCGGTCGTCTGCAGATCGACGAGCCCCTGATCCAGGAGTTGAAGGAGCTGCGAACACGGGTTCGGACCCAGGAAATCCTATTGGTGGCGGATGCGGCCCTGGGCCAGGAGGCGGTCAACGTCGCCCAGCATTTCCACGAGGCGCTGTCCCTGACGGGCATCATCCTGAGCAAGATGGACGGCGATGCCCGGGGCGGAGCGGCGCTTTCCATGAAGTCCGTGGCGTCGGTGCCGATCCGCTTCATCGGCACCGGCGAGAAGATTTCGGACCTGGAGGTCTTCCACGCCGACCGCATCGCCCAGCGAATCCTGGGCATGGGGGACATCGTCTCCCTCGTCGAGAAGACCGAGGCCGTGATCGACCGGCAGGAGTCCGAGAAACTGGCGGAGAAGATCCGGCGCTCCAGCTTCAGCCTGGAGGATTTTCTGCAGCACCTGCGCCGATTCCGGACGACGGGGTCGATCGGCTCACTGCTGCAGTATTTCCCCAATTCCCATCAGCTTTCCTCCGAAGAGGCCGACCGGCGCTTCAAAAAACTGGAGGCCATGATCTCCTCCATGACCCCGCAGGAACGGCGGCATCCGGAGATCCTCCAGGGTCAGCGGCGCCTGCGCATCGCCCGGGGCTCCGGCACGAGCCTGGCGGAGGTCAATTCTCTCCTAAAACAGTTCCGCCAGATGCAGCGGCTGATGAAGAAGACGAAAAATGCCCAGGGCCGTCGGGAGCTGCAGCGGATGATGGCCCAGATGGGCCTGGAAGAACCTCCCTCCTGGGGCTAGAAATTGCCGGATGCGGAAAGAACTCTGGCGGCTCGTGAGAAGCCGGCGATTCATCCGCCTGGTGCTCGCCTCCTTTATCACGGCCAGCGCGATTTACACCTGAAGGGTGTCGTCAAAATCAGGCAGCAATCTTTCTATCTTATTCCATAATTCACTTGAGGTCATGTCTTCTACGTGTCCTTTTTCCATTCCCTCTTCTTTCCTCTCTTTGTTCCTTTGTCCCTCTTTTGTTTGACAACGCCCTCTAAGTCCTTCGGTGGGCCTCCTTTGAAGGGACCCGTGTCCTGAGAGGGTGGGACTTTTCGCTGTCTTTGCAGGATAAAAAATGAAGACGAAGGCTTTCATTTTTTATCCTGGGGCCCGCTGCGCGGGCGATTCCGGCGGAATCCCAAGACAGCGAAGGACAGACACCGGGCTCCGGTTTGGGCAAAAAGACGACAAAAGGCGACCGCTGTCACTTAACCCTTAGGCGAAGCCTCTTTTCGTCGGCGTGAGGGACTATCCCTTCGGAAGGAACAGGAGTTCGTCTATTAGCCTGGAAGGGGCAGAAGTCCGTCGGAAATGCACCTTGTCCCTCTCTTTTCGGCGGTGAAGGGTATTCCCTGGTGTCAGGAAAGATAGGCGTTTTCGTCCCGAAGGGGGCGGATCGCCGGCGATCCGCGCTGGGCTCCTAGCCCAGCGCCTGCTGCGCGGAGCGCAGCAGCAAAACTTAAAAGTTTTGGGGTCGCCGGAGCAGAGGCCCCAACAGAGACCCAAATTTGAGTATGAGGCTCATTATTTCTCCCCTCGGGCCCTGGAGGCTGCCCGCTGGTACTGGCGGCGGAAGCGGTTGCTCAGGTCCATCTGGCGTCGGCTGGCGAACAGGGGATCCCGGTGGTGGACAATTTCGGCAAAAGAGCCGCAGACGGTGGAGTAGGCCATCGGCCGCATGTCGGAAAAAATCCCCAGCGCTGCGGCCGCGTCTTGGGCCCGGCCCTCGCCCTGGGCGCGGATGATCTGCTCCCAAGCGGCGCTCAGCTCGTCCGCCGTGTCGAGGAAGATCGTCTTGATGACCGCTCCGAGCAGATTGTGCACCGGCTTCGTCCACTCCGGGTGGTAGACGAAGGCATCGGCGGATTCGTAGGGATTTTCATAGCCCTCCAGGCGCAGGGGACGGTACTCGTCGCCGTAGACCGTCTTGAGGATGGGCGTTCGGCACAGGGGGGCCCAGACGGGCCCGCCGGATACTCCCAGCTTGAAGGCCAGCAGTTTCTGCCCCGATAAGGAAAGAATATACTCCATGAATGCCCGGGCATGGGCCGGATGCCGGGCGCCGCGGAAGAGCGAGATCGGGTCCGGCGAGGGAGCGCCCCCGCCCCGGGGCAGCACCGAGGCGAAGCGCCGTACGCCGGCCCGTTCCTGGATATTCGCCCGCTGGGCCCGGCTGTAGAAATCAACGGCAATCCCGACCGGGCAGTTGCCGGCGGCGACATCGGTGACCGTTTTTCCGGAAGAATCGGTGAAGTAGCGCCCGTTGGCGATGATTTTCTGCAGCAGCTGGAGCCCCCGAATCCAGCCCTGCTCCACCGCCTGTCGCTCCAGCGCCGGGGCCGTCAAGGTCTTGCCCGATTCTCCCTGCCGCTCCCGCAGCGATTCCTGCATCTGCTGCTGGACGAGCATTTCGAAGGACTTCAGGGTCGAGGAGCTTTTGGACGGATCCACGATGGCGATGCCCCGGAAAAATTTCGGATTCGCCAAATCCATCCAGCGCCGCGGGGGATGCTCGATGCCCAGCTCCTTCAGGGCATCCTCGTTATAGATGATCTCGAAGGTGCTGAGACTGCCGCCGTACCAGAGCCCGTTCTCGTCGTAGAGCCGCTCGCCGGCAAAAATAGCGGGAATCTTGTCCTCCGCGAAAAGCTCCGGGTGCTCCTCCTGGAGCCGGCTGTCCACGGTGTAGCCCTTTCGGCCGTTCAGCTGGTGCTCAAAAACCCCGCCGCCGAAGAAGAGGTCGACTCCGCATCCGACCCGGGAATTCAGGAAAATATCCCGCACTTCCCGCTCCAGGGACGAGGACTGGGGGCCGATTTCCTCCAGGCGCAGAAAAATGCCTCGGATTTCCTGGCTCCAGCGGCGGCCGAGCCCTTCCCAGTGGAGCCGAAAGTGATTGAGGAACATGGAATCGACGTAGCGGGCGACGTCGCGACCGCCCCCCGGATGTCGCCAATCGATGACGATCTTCCGACCCGTTTTCCGGCGATACCACTCCTGAAACCCGTGGCTGTACTCCCGCCGCAGCGCCTCGTTGTGGGCCGTGATGATGACCAGGACGTCTTCGCTGTTGGCGGGGACGAGGGAGTCGGAGGGGGAGCGGAAGAGGAAGGGGATGGCGATGACCAGAGAGACAAGGGCGAGGATCGTCAAGAGCTTTGCCCCGGAACTGGACTCGGATGGAAGGTTTAGCATAAGTCCCGAAAGGGGCGGGCTTCAGGGCCCCTCAGTCCGAGAGGATGACGACATCTTCCGGTGAAGCGTAGGCATAGACCGTCTTTTGTTGAAAGGACTCGAAATGCTGTGGATTCAGCTCGGAGATCTTGAGGGAGATGCCGTCCTTCTCGAACTGGTAGTGGGCAATTTCGCCGAAGTAGGTGGCCGTCTCGATGCGCCCCTCGATGCAGTTGTCCTCCGAGGGATAGAGATCCAGCCGCAGCACTTCCGGTCGGAGGGAGACCTGAACCTTCGTGCCCGCCGCGGGCACCTGGTCCCGATGGGACAGCACACCGCTGAAGCTCCCGACCTGTGTCCGCACCATGATTCCCTCCGCATGGCTGCGCAGGACGACGCCCTCCAGCAGGTTGGTCTCCCCTATGAAATTCGCCACGAAGGCATTTTTCGGCCGCCGGTAGAGCTCCATCGGCGTGCCCACCTGCTCCACCCTCCCCTTCGACAGCACGGCGATGCGGTCGGCGATGGAGAGCGCCTCCTTCTGGTCGTGGGTCACGTAAATCGTCGTCAGTCCATTCTCCTTGCAGATTTTCCGTATCTCGACCCGCATCTCGTTGCGCAGCTGGGCGTCGAGGTTGGATAGCGGTTCGTCCAGAAGGAGGCAGTTGGGCCGCACCACCAGTGCCCGGGCTAGGGCCACCCGTTGCTGCTGGCCGCCGGAAAGCTCGTTGGGTTTCCGCCGGGCGTAGTCCTGCATCTGGACCATTTCCAGTGCCTCCTCCGTCTTTTTTTCCACCTCATCCCGGGGGAGTTTCTGCTGCTCCAGGCCAAAGGCGACATTCTGGGCCACCGTCATGTGGGGCCAGAGGGCGTAGCTCTGGAAGACCATACCCGTTCCCCGCTTATGGGGAGGAAGGCGGGTGACGTCCCGTTCCCCGAAGCAGATGCGCCCCTCGTCCGGCAGGCAGAATCCCGCAATGCTGCGCAGGAGCGTCGTCTTCCCGCAGCCGCTGGGGCCCAGCAGGAAGAATAGCTCACCCGACTGGATGGAGAGCCCGACATGGTCCAGCGCGACCACGTCCTGGAATCGCTTGAGCAGTTTCCGAATCCTTATTTCGACCATGGGAAATTCGCGGGTGCCGGTGCGGACGATGAAGCTGTCTCGTCAAAACTGTCAAAGGCTATTTTGCTCCACATACTTGGAACAGAGATCGGCCAGGTGCTGGCCAAACCGCTCCGTGGCCTTCTCCAGGGCTCGGACAACCTCTTCCCACGCCGTCTCCTGATCCGGAGTAATATCCACCTTTTCGTCCAGGGCGAGGGCATAGCTGCGTTCCGGGGTCACGTGGAGGCGGGAGGCCCTGTCCTTCCCCTTCAGATTCAGGGATACTTCTCCCCGAACGGTGACTTTCCGCTGGGACAGATCCCACTTCAGCTCCTCGAGGGACAATTTTACCCGGAGCCTTCGGGAGAGGAATGGAGAGGATTCCCGCCCCTCGCCCTGGCCTGAGTCCGGCATGACAGGCTCGGCCCGAGGCCGGCGGCGCGCCTCCGCGACGGCTTTCCGGAGCTGGGGCCGAATGATGCGGGCGATGCCCTCCTCGACCGGTTCGGCCCAGCGGTGGAATTCGTCGAACTCCAGCTCGTGGCCGGAGCGCTGCCGCATAAGCTGCGGTTTTCGGAGGTAGGAGGGCAGGGAAATGACCTGGAAATCGACCGCGATGGCCTCGGCCTCCGGACCCGAGGAATCCGCTTCTCCCGAAGCTTTTTCCGGATGGCCGGCGATGCCGAGGGCGTAGAATTTCGACCGGTCCCGAACGGGGCCCAGAAGGCAGCCGGAGAGCGAGATGAAAAGAAAGCCCAAGAGGCCGAGGCGCGGTGAGAGGGTTTGAAGATGCTTCATGGTGAAAAATTTCTGGGGGCTGGCTTTGTCTGGGAGAAAAGGACTTCGTCCTTTTCTCCCAGACAGCCCGCAAAGCGGGCCCGATTCCGAAGGAATCGAAAGCCAGCCCCACACCACCTATTCATGAATGAGCGGAAAAACAAGGAAGTTCTTCCCTCGAGACAATGCCATTTATTTCAAGTGTTGGTTCGAGGGCTCTCCGCTTCAATAGAGGAACATTTCTTCATTCTAGGGTCGTTAAAATCCCTCGGACTGTTTACCGACCAAAAGGGCATTGGGATTGCGCTCGAGGTAGTCGATGAGGGACTGCAACTGGCAGATCATATCGGAGACGTGTTTCAGGGTGCGGACGAATTCCCGCTGCAGGGGCATGTCCTCGTCGCAGAGGGCGGCGATGCTGCTGCGGACTTCTTCCGCCACGCCGGAAATCCGTTCCACGATCCGCCTGAGGTCATCCTTCAGCTCCGGGAAGAGGGCATTCAGCGTCTTGAGTGCCTGGGAACTCTGAACAAAGGTGTCCCGCAGCGCCATCAATCCCTGCTGCAGCACCTCCGAGTGGATGAGCTCGGTGCCCGAACGGGAGAATTCTCGGAAGGCCTGCACCATATGCATAATCGCCTCGATGTCCATCCCCTGAATCTTCACGTCGAGGTGCTGGATGAAGCTGTCCGCATGCTCCAGCAGCAGCGGTAGGTTGATGCGGGCCACCTGGCGCATGAAGCGGTCGATGTCGGAGTAGACCGTGGGGATTTGCGGCCATTTTTTCTCGCCAATGACTTCGGGAATCGGGATCAGCTGGCGGGCGCGGTGGCTGTCGTAGTAGTCCAGTTCGATGAAGAGCTTGCCCGTCAGAAAGCTCTCGGTGCTCAGCTTGGCCGACAGACCTCTGTTGATCTGTTCCTGGTAGAAATTGGCCTTCTGGGCCGTAGGAGCCTTGGCCACCAGTGTGCCGTCTGGGTGATTCGCCTTGTGTACCTCGTCGTAGTCCAGGAAATCGGGATCTATCTTGATGAGGATGGGGGTTTTGGCCGTGGACTGCTCCGCGTCGTAGCTGACGGAGATCTTTTCGACGGAGCCGATGCGGACGCCGCGGAATTTTACGGGGGCCCCGACCTCCAGGCCGTTGAGGGAGGTGTCGAAGCAGAGGACGAAGAGGGAATCATCCCCGCTGCCCTTCAGTCCGGTCGAGAGAAAGACCAGGACTCCCAGGAAGAGGCTGAGCGCCAGTAGAAAGAAAAAACCGATCAGGGCGGCGGTGGAGGCTCGGGCGTGACTCATCTCGGGCGAATGGGTGCTCCATCAGAGTGAAAACGGAGGAATTGGCGAATTTTTTCTTGCGGGGCGTGCTCGCGCAGCTCGCGGGCGGGCCCATCGGCCAGGACGGACTGCGTCTCGGCGTCCAGGAAGAGCACGCGGCCATCGATGGCGAAGATGCTCTCCAGGTCGTGGGTCACGATGACGAGGGTTGTCCCGAAGCTCCGGTTGATGTTGAGGATCAGCTCGTCCAGGTGGCGGGCGCTGATGGGGTCGAGGCCGGCCGAGGGCTCGTCGAAGAAGAGGATGCGGGGGTCGAGGGCCATCGCCCGGGCCAGTCCGGCCAGCTTGCGCATGCCGCCCGAGATTTCCGATGGGTAGAGGTTCTGGCTCTTCTCCAGGCCAACCAGGGCGAGTTTCAGGGAGACGATGTCGGCAATGGCGTCTGGCGGAAGAGAAGTATGCTTCCGGAGCGGCAGGGCCACATTCTCGGCCAGGCTCATGTCGCTCCACAGGGCGCCGCTTTGGAAGAGGACGCCGAACTGCCGGACCAGCTGTTCGTGCTGAAGCCCATCGGCCAGGGTAAAGTCGATGCCCTGGTAGAAAATGTGCCCCGCTTCGGTGGGCAGAAG
>JAITKE010000024.1 GCA_031278595.1 Puniceicoccales bacterium | reverse complement strand
GCCTTGGCGAGGACAGCCGCTGGGGGAGCAAAGCCCCCGCGCGGCTGCCCTCGCCGTCCGCGCAGCGGACGAGAGCCCGCAGGGCTCCAAGGCGGCGCGGGGGTGATGAGCCCATGGGGTTCCCTTCGCTGTCTTTGGATTCCGAAAGGAATCGCCCGCTCCGCGGGCCCCAGCGCGCCCACTCTGTGGGCGCGCTGCAAAGACAGCGAACAGACTTGCCGAAGCTGTGGGAAAACCCCATCACCCTCCTTCAGCTCACCCGGAGGCCCATCTTCGATGGACTGCCCCAAAATGGGGTTGTGAAGGAGCCTATCCCCTACACCCGGAGTAGGTTCCCTACACCCGAAAGATGCTGCCGAGGTTCTTGCCCAGGAGGGAGGAGAGGCCGAGAATGGTGACCCCCAGGAAGAGCATCGCCCAGACCCCCAGGGCACAGGCCAGATAGGGCCCGTCGGCGAGGGTGTGCAGCAGCTCGTAGATGGCCTTGGTGATGGGATAAAACTGCTGCTTCTGGGCCAGGACGATCGAATCGGAGACCTCCAGCATGGTCTGGGAAAAGACCAGGAGCCCACCGGCGGTGAGGTTGGCCATGATGAGCGGCAGCGTGATCTTTAAATTCGCCCGCAGCGGCGGACAGCCGAGGCTCTGGGCCGCCTCCTCGTAGCTGATGCTGGTCTGCTGCAGGCCGGCAACGGCGGAGCGCACCATGAAGGGCAGCTTGCGCACCGCGTAGGCGATGATCAGCAGCACGGTCGGGTTCTCGACGGGATTGAGGAAGGCAAAAGCCCGTCCCCTCTGGCTCATGGAGAGGTAGCCGAAGGCCATGACGAGGCCCGGCACCGCCAGCGGCAGCATGGTCAGGGTATCCAGGAGGTGCCGGCCCGGCAGCTTCGTCCGGACGACGACAAAGGCGACGGAAATGCCCAGCAGGAGGGCGACGCCGGTGGCGCAGCCGGCGTAGAGCAGGCTGTTCCGGATGGCGGGAATGGTCAGCGGGTGCCCGAGGGCGATCTGGAAATTGTGCCCCGTCCAGAACTGGGGCAGGAGCGTGCTGTACCAGTCCGCCGCAAAGGATTTGATGACGACGGCGGCGTGGGGCAGGAGGGCGGCAAGGGTCACACCGGCGAAGAGCAGCGCACAGCCCCCTTGCTTCCACCAGGGAATCCTTCGCGGGCCGGAGACCTGGGTCGCCCGGGCCATCATGGCGAAGTGGCGGCGGCCGAAGAGGAACTTCCCGACGGCGTAGAACGCGACGGAAAAGACCAGCATGATGGAGGTGAGGGCATAGGGAAAGGGATTGTTGCCGATGTCCTTCAGGCCGAAATAGATCTGCACCGGCAGGATGCGGTTGTAGTCGAAGATGAGCGGAATGCCCAGTTCGGTGAAGGACCAGATGAAGGCCAGGGTGCAGCCGGCGAAAACCCCCGGGCTCATCAGCGGGAAGGTGATCCTGAAGAACCGCCGCAGGCCGCGGCAGCCGAGGCTTCCGGCCGCCTCCTCCAGGGAGGGGTCGAGATTGGCCAATGCCGCCACCAGGTTGAGATAGAGTACCGGGAACAGCCCGAGGGCGTTGAGGAGAACCATGCCGAGGAATTTGTAGTGTCCGAGCCAGTCGTAGGGCTGCGCGGCGTCCATCCAGCCCAGATGGACGAGGGCGGCATTGAGCGCCCCATGGGTCCCGAGGATCTGCTGCACGCCGATGGCGCCGACAAAGGGCGGCAGGATTAGGGGCAGGAGGATGATCCCGGTGAAGAAGCGTTTGCCGAGAAATTCGTAGCGGTCGGCGAAATAGGCCAGCGGCAGGGCGATGAGCAGGGCCATGGCGGTCGAAGCGCCGGCGAAGGTGATGGTGTTCAGGAGACCGCGGACGTAGATGGGATTTTCAAAGGCGAGGCGAAAGAAGCCCAGCGTGAAACGCCCGTCGGTGTTGACGAAGCCGCCCTGCAGCATCTGCCAGATGGGCCACAGAAAGAAACAGCCCAGGAAGACGACCGTCAGCCCAAACACGAGCAGCGAGAAGAATTTGGTCATGGAATCGAGATAGGCGACGCCGGCCAATGTGGGGATTTTCCCCGGAACGCCAGTTTTATTTGAACCGGCAAGAGGAGGAAATCTCCCGAGCTCCCAATCTCCCGGAACCCCGGGGCCGGCCGAGGGTTTTCTTGGCTTGCCGAGAGCTTCCGGAGCCTGCCGGCGGTTTTCTCGCTGTCTTTGGATTCCGGAGGAATCGGCCCGCGCAGCGGGCCCCAAGGGGGGGAGGAGGGATTCTCCCTCCTCCCCTCCTTGCAAAGACAGCGAGAGCACCCCAGAGTCGGCTCCGCACGGGACGAATCCTAGAGGGAATCAGGGCAAAGCCAGGGGCGGGGAAATTTTCTGCTGCTTTCCTCGGCGCTCTAGTGCCTCGAGCTGTGGGTGGAACTGCGCCTGGGCCGCGGTGTCGAGGTGATCGATCCAGAGGATGCCCTCCAGGTGCTCGAATTCGTGCTGGACGCACCGGGCAAAGAGCTTTTCGCAGGCCAGGGTGTGCTCCCTGCCCTCCGAATCCCGGAAGCGGATGGTTACGGCCAACGCTCGATCGACGAGACCGGAAATCTTGGGGATCGAGAGGCAGCCCTCGGACATGGAGGCCTTTTTTTCCGAAAACTCGGTGATGATGGGATTGATAAAAATCAGGGGCATGAGGCTTTGGGGCGAAACCGGTTGCCCGTCGAAGCGGCAGGAGCCGACGAGTTGGGCGCTCGCAGCGCCCAGGTCGATGAGGAAGACCCGCTCCGTCCAGCCCACCTGTTGGGCGGCGATGCCGATGCCCTTCGCCCGAAGCATCGTCGCCAGCATTTGCCGGTAAAGTGCCTTTCTCGGCTCATCGAAGACCGTCACTTCAGTGGCTTTGGTTCGAAGAACGGGATTTCCTAATAGGCAAATCGGCAGGACGGCCATCGACATCCACATAGTCTTCCCCAGAGAAGCCCGAAGTCAATTCCGGACAAGCAAAATTTCTATGGATGGGAGGACGGGAGCGAAAAAGCTTCGACAAGCCCCAGGGGGCCACTTTCCTAAAATGCCTATGACGCTTGTCCAGTTCCTGTGGATCGGTCACGGGCTCATGGGCTTCATGCTGCTGCTGGGCCTGCTCTCGCTGGTATTCTTCCTCGAACGCTTTCTCTTTCTCCACCAGGGCCGCCTGCGGACGACGAGTTTCATCGAGGGCTTGAGGAATATGCTGCAGAAGAACCGGCTGGCCGAGGCACTGACGCTCTGCGAGGAAACGGCCCATCCAATCGCCCACATCGCCAAAACTGCCCTGGTGCACCTCCATCACTCCTCGGAGGAGCGCCAGCAGCACACCCAGGCCAGCGCCCTGCTGGAATTGCCGCTCTACGAGCGCCGCATCGGTGCCCTGAGCGCCATCGCCAAAATCGCCCCCCTGGTCGGTCTGCTGGGGACGGTGCTCGGCTTTCTGGATATTTTCCGACACCTGGAACAGGTGGGGGCCTATGCGGGCGTCCATGCCTTTGCCGAACCCATCCTCTCGTGCATCCTGCTGAGCGCGGCGGGACTGGTCATCGCGGTCTTTTCCAATCTCTTCTACCACTTCCTCTACGGCCGCTCCCGAGCCCTGATTCAGGAGATGGAATGGGCCTATCTCCACATCCTCCAGATCACGAGCTGCCACTCGGGCCAAGAGGAGGCGAAGGAGCCCTATGGAGCTGGAGCATGAAGATTAGGAAATAGAATG
>JAITKE010000023.1 GCA_031278595.1 Puniceicoccales bacterium | reverse complement strand
GGAGGCGTGGACGAAGAGCGCCAGGTGGATGTCATTGGCCGTAATTTTGACGATGGATATCTGCGAGGCATTCAGCTCCCGCGACCATTCCGCGAGCAGGAGGGCGCGGTTTTCCTTGACCGGGGCACCGATGAGCGAAATCCGGCTCAGGTAACCCTCCAGGCAGAGCTCCCCGCCGCTCTGGGCAAGGACTTCCTTCAGCCGGAGCAGGTGCTCCTCCTTGCCCGTTTCGAAGGTGACGCAGATTTCCTCGTGCCCATTCGCCAGGCCGCGTTCCGAAAACCAGTCGACGCAGGTGCCGCAGGCATTGAGCCGATGGATTTCTCCGTAAACCTCCGGCAGCGAGCTCGGGATGAGGCTGAAGCGCAGGTGGCGCAGGTTGGATTTGACAGAGAGGTGGATCGTCTCCCAGTCCGATCCGGAGGGCGGGGCGATGAGGGTTCCCCCATCATCCGCGGCGGCGAAGCTGGAGCGGACGTGGAAGGGGACATTTTTCTCCTTGGCGAGGGCCACCGAGCGGGAATGCATGACCTTGCCGCCGTTCTGGGACACGGCCAGCAGGGTGTCGAAGGATATTTGCCGTAGGCATTCCCCCAGGGGGATGCGGCGCGGATCGGCGGCGTAGACCCCGTCGACGTCGGTGAAAATTTCGCATCGGTCGGCGCGAAGGCAGGCCGCCAGGGCGATGGCCGTCAGGTCGGAACCCCCGCGGCCGAAGGTGGTGACGTCACCCTCCGGAGAAATTCCCTGGCAACCGGCGACCAGGACGACTTTCCCCTCCTGCAGGTGCCGGCGGATGCGGTCCGGCCGGATGTCCTGAATCGTCGCATGGCGATGGAGGGCATCCGTCTCGATGCCGGCCTGTTGACCGCTCAGGGATAGGGCCGCCACGCCCAAGGCCTGAAGGGCCAGGGCCACGAGGCAGCAGCAGGCCTGTTCGCCGGTGGCCAGGAGGGCATCGACTTCCCGGGCACTGGGTGAAGCGCCGTAGGTCTCCGCCTCCCGAATCAGCTGATCGGTGACACCGCCCATGGCCGAGATGACGACGATGAGGGGATGTCCCCGCTGCTGCGTATCGCGGATGCGTTCGGCCACCCGGCGGATCCGGTCGAAGTCCTGCAGCGAAGTGCCGCCGTATTTCTGGACGATGAGGGCCATGGGGCGCAATTGTTTCCTAAATGAGGGCCATGGGCAGTTCCTAAACCCCGGTGAAGCGCGCTTCGCTGCCCTGGAGCAGCCGCCGGATATTGGCCCGATGCCGGAGGAAGAGGAAGGCCATGAGCGCCCAAGAAACCAGGAGCGTTTCCCGGGGATAGGAAAAAAGGTAGGCGCTGAGCGGCAGGCTCAGGGCGAAGCCGAGGGAGGCCAGGGAGACGAAGCGCGAGGCCCGGAAGACGATGGCCCAAAGCAATCCTCCGACGAACAGTGCACCCGGCATGAGGGCGGCCAGTCCCCCCATCGTCGTGGCGATTCCCTTTCCCCCGCGGAATTTGAGAAAAAGGGAGCAGCAGTGGCCAAAAATGCTCCCGATGAAGGCCGTATAGGCCAGGCGTAGGCTCATGATGTGCAGGGGATTGAGGCAGATGGGGAGATAGCTCACGCTGAAGCCCTTGGAGAAATCCAGCAGAAAGACCAGATTTCCCGCCGTTTTCCCGACGCAGCGCCTGACATTGGTGGCCCCGGGGTTGCCGCTGCCCGCGTGCAGAATGTCGATGCCATAGAGCCTGGATATCAGGACGGCAAAAGGGATGGAGCCCACCAGGTAGGCCAGGGCGAAGACGAGGCAATAGCGGACGAGCATGGCGTTCTTGGACCGAGATAGTAATGACTCCAGTTCTTCCCTGAAGTCAAATGTGATCTTGCCCTGAGCCTCTTTTCCGGCGAGCTCCTTTGATGGAGGTTGCCAGGGGCCGGAACGGGGGCTTTCGGAAGCCGAACAGGGGCAGCTGTGCTGTCTGCTGCTTGTTTAGTCTGCTTGTTTATGGGGCGGGTGGGCGGGGATGTGGGGCTGGCTTTCGATGCCTCCGGCATCGGGCCCGCTGCGCGGGCCGCCTGGAGGAAAAGGACGAAGTCCTTTTCCCCCAGGCAAAGCCAGCCCCACAAAACCAGCCCCAACACCTGTCCTCCCGACGCCTGTCCTTAAAACTTGCCTCGGGGGCGGAGAGACTTTTATTCCTCTGGCATAATTGTCTCCCAAAGAAGGGAATTTGAATTTTTTATGAGACAGGGTGAAGGTATCGCCGATGCGAGCCGCATTTACCTGCTGCCGAGCTTCTTCACGGCGGCGAACCTGTTCTTTGGCTTCCTGGCGATGATCCGCTGCATCCAGGCCAAGTACGTCGCGGTCTCCTCTTCCCTATCCCATGACTACTACATCCAGGCGGTTTGGTGCGTTCTGCTGGCCGCCTTTTGCGATGCGCTGGATGGCCGCCTCGCGCGGCTCGGGAAGAAGGAATCCCTCTTCGGTCGGGAGTTCGATTCCATCGCCGACATGGTCTCCTTCGGCGTAGCCCCGTCGCTCATGGTCTTTTTTCTCGTGCTGTCCCCGACGGAGGGCTATCCCTTTTTCCGAGAGGTCGGCTGGCTGATCGGCTTCATCTACCTCCTCTGCGGTGGCGTGCGCCTGGCCCGGTTCAACGTCATCACCCATCCCGCCCTGCTGCAGGAGGAAAGGGGCCATGACTCGGATTTCCTGGGCCTGCCGATCCCCGCCGCCGCCGGAGTGATCGTGTCCCTGGTCCTGGTGCTGAACAGCTATGACCTCAACCACTGGTCGCTCCTGCTTCCGCCCCTGATGCTGGGCATCGCCTACCTGATGGTGAGCAATGTGCCCTTTCCCTCCTTTAAGAAAATCGACTGGAATACGCGCACCCGGCTGCAGACCTTCGTCGTCCTTTTCTCCGTATTCCTCACGATTTTTCTGTGCCGAGAGTTCAGTCTGGCCTTTATTTTTTTCATCTACGTCGGCTTCGGTACGCTGCGCCACCTCCGGCGCCTCCGGCAGCGGCGAAGGCGGTAATTTATGAAAAAGAAACCAGCCAGCTCCTTGCTCGATTTGGTCTGGAACATCTTTCTTCCGGCCATTCTGATGACCTGGCTGGATGACTGGACCGGCTGTAGTCCTGTTTGGGCCCTGGGCATTGCCCTGATGTTGCCGCTGGGCTTCGGGCTGAAGGATTTTTTTGAAAAAGGGCGCTGCAATCTCTTCTCGGCCATCGGCCTGCTGGATGTGCTCCTGACGGGCGGTATCGGGCTCCTGCAATTGCCCAAGGACTGGATCGCCGTCAAGGAGTCCTTCGTGCCCTCCGTCCTGGGCCTGCTGGTCCTGGGGACACTCCGGACCTCTCGGCCGTTTTTTCAGGTCATCATGCAGCAGCACTTCATCTTCAACGGAAGGATCATCGAGCAGGCCTCGAGCGACGAGGGCTCAAAGCTCTCCTGGGATCGCCTCATGCGCCAGGGGACTTGGCTGATATTTTTTCCCTTCCTGCTGAGTGCCATCCTGAACTTCATCCTGGCCCGTTGTTTCATCCACAGCGAGACCGGGACGACGGCGTTCAACAAGGAGATGGGCCGACTCCTCGTCTGGGGGCATCTCTTCATCATCCTACCCTGTTCCCTGCTGCTGCTGCTGACCTTTATCCACGTGGCCAAGGGGATCTGCCGCATCACGGGCTGCTCCCTGTCCGATCTCTTCGACGACGATTCCTCCGAAGTATTCCCGGAGGAGGGAAAATAGGGGAAAGTTTTTGCCCAGTAGGGAGAGATTTTGGCTCGGCT
>JAITKE010000006.1 GCA_031278595.1 Puniceicoccales bacterium | reverse complement strand
GGGGGCCTACGGGCCATGGCAGCTGGACTCCCCTGGGAACAATTTCCCCCCCTCGGGGACACAAAATATCTCACCGGTGGATATAAGCCCCCTTGAGGACACCTTTCTCCCCAAAAGCCCTCAGGCCCTCGCCGGCACCGTGAGCTGCTTCTGAACGGCCGCCGTGAGCTCGTGGATTTCCCCGAGAGTCTCGCCCATCAACTCCGTCTCCTTTCCAAGCCCCAGGTAGGCCTGTTCCGCCTCAGCCAGCAGCGACAGCGCGCGCTCGAAGTGCTGCGCATCCCGGTGGCATTCGGCCGCCGACAGCAGCAGAACCGGATTTTTTGGAAAAAGGTGGATGAGGAAGTCGTAGATCTTCGCAGCGGCTTCAATGTCTTCGTTGGCCACATCCTCCGCCAGCATCACGTAGGCGTAGAGGTTGGGCTGGCCGTCGCTGGAGAAAAGGGCTAGCCACTGGAATAGCTTGCCCGACAGCTCCGCCTGCCCCTGCTGCAGCAGGGCCTCCGCCTCCTGCTCCAGAGCGGAGACCTCTTCGTCGGAGAGGGACTGGAGCGCGGCTTCTAGGCCCTCCTTTTCGAGAACCTGGAAAATTTTCAGGCCCATGGGCTGGAATTTCTCCTGTTGCAGGAGATAGCGCCAGACCTCTTCATAGGCCTGTTGCGACTGCCCCAAAGCCCTTTGCAGCGCCGGCTCTTCCTTCTCCGGAAGGGGGATTCGCCGCAGCAGGGCCTCGATCCCCTTCCCAAAGGCCTTTATCGATTTTTCCCACTTTTCCTTCCCATCCGAACCCACTTGCCCCCTTTCCCTATCCATAATAGAGATGGATTCTACAGGAAATATTCGCTCTTGGCAAAGCAAAAACGGAGGGCCGGGCCGGTGCCGATGGGTGGGAGGAGATGGAGGCGGAGAGAGAGGATAGAGGCGGGTAGGAATTGGGGGAGTGGAAAGGTTTTGAGGTAGGGATTTGGGTTGTTTTTCCCGCTGTCTTGAAATCCCTTCGGGATTCGCCCGCTGCGCGGGCCGCCGGGAGGCCGCGGAGCGGCCTTCCGGCCAAGACAGCGGGAAACCCAGACGCGGCGGGAGCACGGGCACAGCAGAAAACCCAAACACAACCGGGAATCTCGACAGCGCGAAAACACGAACAACGAGACGGAAGCCCAGTCGCAACGGGAACACGAACAACGCAGCGGAAACCCAGATGACGAACCAGGGACCCCAACAGCGGAAACCCCGGGCAGCGGAAGCCTCGACAGAAGCGAGAACCCAGACACAGCAGAAATCCACCGGGGAGAAGAGAGGAGGCGCAAGGTCTAGGAGCCTCAGGTATCGGGATGGTCGGAAAGCCAGTCCAGCTGCTCCGCTGAATCGGGGGCTGGGGCCCGGCTGCTGGAGCGGCTGCGCTTCTGGGAGAGCAGGTGCTGCAGGAGCGTCCCGCCGTTCTCCAGCTCCTGGAGGATCTCCTGGGCCCGGGCGATGACCGCTGCGGGCAGGCCGGCCAGACGGGCCACCTGGATGCCGTAGGAGCGGTCGGCGGAGCCCGGGACCACCTGGCGCAGGAAGAGGATCTCCTCCCGCCACTCCTTCACCGTGACCTGGTAATTCTTGAGCCTCGGCAGGGAATGCTCCAGCGCGGTCAGCTCGTGGTAATGGGTCGCGAAGAGCGTTTTGGGGCCGGCCTCGGCGCCGCCATGCAGGTATTCCGCCACCGACCAGGCAAGGCTCAGGCCGTCGTAGGTGCTCGTTCCCCGGCCGATCTCGTCGAGGATCACGAGGCTTCTGGGCGAGGCGTAGTGCAGAATATTGGCGGTCTCCAGCATTTCCACCATGAAGGTCGAGTGACCGTGGATGAGATCGTCGCTGGCACCCACGCGGGAAAAGATGCGGTCCAGCAGGCCGATGCGGCAGCGGCTGGCGGGTACCCAGGAGCCGAGATGGGCCATGAAGGCGATGAGGGCCACCTGGCGGATGTAGGTCGACTTTCCGGCCATGTTGGGCCCCGTGATCAGCGCCACCTGTGCCGCCGAGGACGAGAGCTGGGTGTCGTTGGGGATGAAGGCCGAGGAGCGGGTCTGGTCTTCCGAAAGAATCTGCTCCACGACCGGATGCCGGCCTTCGATGATCTCCAGCCGGTCGGACGAATCGACCTCCGGGCAGCCGTAGCGCCTCTCCCGGGCCAGGACGGCCCAGGAGCAGAAGAGGTCGACCTCCGCGCTGACGTGGGCGACTCCGTGCAGGGCCCGGGCGTAGGGCTCCAGCGCCTCCAGCAGTTCGGCGAAGTGCCGCTGTTCCAGCCGAAGAATTTCGTCCCGGGCGTGGAAGATCTCCCGCTCCTTCTCCCGTAGGTCTTCCGTGGTATAGCGCTCCGCCCCCACCGTCGTCTGGCGCCGGATATAGTGGGGCGGGACGAGGGCCAGATGGGCCTTGGTGACCTCGATGAAGTAGCCGAAATGATGGTTGTAGCGGATGCGCAGGTGGCGGATCCCCGTCTTCCGCTGCTCCTCCGCCTCCAGCGTCTGCAGCCAGCTCTGCTGGTGCTCGGTGATCTCGCGCAGGTGATCCAGAGAGGCATCGTAGCCCTCGCGGATGAAAGCGCCCTCCGAAGTGTTATTGGGCAGCTCCTCCCTTAAAGCCCGAGACAGGAGGGACTCCAGGGCCTCGAAGCCGGAAAAACTTCCCGCGAGGTTCTGGATTTTTTCAGAGCCGAAGGCCGAGAGCTGCTCTGCGATTTCCGGAAAGAGCCGGAGGCTCCGGCGCACCGCTCCCAGCTCCCGAGGATTCGTCGTCCGGTGCTGGATGCGCGTGAGTGTCCGCGGGATGTCGCAGAGCGTCCGCAGGGATTCCTGCAGGGAAAGCGTCCTTCTCTCCTCTTCGAAAAAGGCGGACACCAGGCCCTGTCGGCGTTGGATTTCCTCCAGGCGCAGCGGCGGGGTCATGAAATAGGACTCCAGCAGACGGGCCCCCATGCTGGTGCGGGTTCGGTCCATCGCCCTCAGCAGCGAGCCCTCACGCTTGCCGGCATAGCTGTGGAAAATTTCCAGGTGCGACTGGGTGATCTTGTCCAGCACCAGAAAATCCTGGATCCGGTACTCCCGGAGCGTGTACAGGTTATGGGGCGACTGGCGCAGGTTCTCGCGGGCATAGCGGATGAGGGCCGCCGCGGTGCCGAGGGCCGGGTGTTCCGAGGGAATGCCGAAGCCCAGGAGATGGGCTACCCCCAGAATCTCCTTCAGGAGTACGAAGCCGGTCGCTCCATCGAAGGCATAGGGGGAGATTTCCGAGCACAGGATGGGTCGGACGGCCTCCCGGAGCAGGGCCAGATCCTTCTCGTCCAGGAACTCTTCCCAATCCTCTTCGGCCCGCTCGCTGAGGACGACTTCCGTCGCCCGCAGGGTCTGGAATACGGACAGGAAGGACTGAAAGTCCTGGGCCGTGAAGAGGGAAAAATTTCCCGTGGATAGCTCGAGCCAGGCGAGCCGAAAGCCATTTTTTTCGACGGCAAAAGCAGCCAGGAAGCGGTTGTGCCCGGCCTCCAGATGCTGGTCTTCGATGGTTGTCCCCGGGGAGAGGATGCGCGTGATCTCCCGCCGGACGAGCTTGCCCGACTGCGGACTTTCCAATTGGTCGCAGATGGCGACCTTGTAGCCGCCGTTCAGCACCTTGGCGATGTAGGTCTCGGCTGCGTGAAAGGGAATGCCGGCCATAGGACTTGTCTGGCGCTGGGTCAGGGTGATCCCCAGGAGCCGCGAGCCCACTTCGGCGTCCTCGCCGAACATCTCGTAAAAATCGCCCAGGCGGAAGAAAAGTAGGGTTCGCGGCGGCAGGGATCGGCGGATTTCCCAATATTGCCGCATCATGGGCGTCAGAGGATCGGGATCGGCGGACTGCATCTGGAACGTCCTCGGCGGGGAATTTTTAGGGAGATTCCGTTCCCTCCGCCTCCAGACAGGCGATCTGCAGCTGCCCAAAACCGCTGCGTTTGGCTAGGGCGCTCACCCAACACAGGACACCGACGGACAGGTCCTTGTCCGGCCGCAGGAGTAGAGTGGCTGGGCGTGAGGTATGTTGCGATAGAAAATGACACAGGGCTTCTTCCAGATTCTCCGGGGCGAGAATCCGGCCGTCGAAGAAGAAGAGGTGGTCATTCGACAGGGTCAGGACGCCCAGGGTCGGCACGGCCAACAGCGGGCCCGGGAGCCGAGGCAGGGCCACGTTCATCCCCGGTGAGAGGACAAAGCGGGAGCTCAGGAGGGAGAGGGCGAAGACGAGGAGCCCCACATTGGCAAAGGCCCAGAAATCCAGCCAATGCTCCGGCTCCGGCAGATGGCTGTGGCGGATGAAGGTGGCTATCTTCATGGCATAATTCTCTTCACCTTTCATGGGACTTCACCATCTCCTGACTCTTCATGAGATTCCACCATTCCCTTCACATTCCATGTGAGACTCCGCCGCCCTTCATGCTTCAGCTCC
>JAITKE010000004.1 GCA_031278595.1 Puniceicoccales bacterium | reverse complement strand
CATGACGCCCGCAGCACTTCTTGTACTTCTTCCCGCTGCCGCAGGGACAGGCCTCGTTGCGCCCGATATTCCTGTCGTGCAGCGAGCGCACCTGGGCGACCGACTCCAGGGCCCGCTGGACGATCTTTTCCTCCTGAGGCGGACGGACGGGACTCCTCTCGGCCCGGGTTTCGATTCCCCTCCCATTTGCGCTTTCCTCTGGACTGGCGAGGCCGGCGCCGGACACCGGCGGTGGGCGGCGGGAGAGGCGGTTCAGCATGCCCTGTAAATAGTCCACATGCGTGGCGGTGCGGAAAAGGCGTTTGCAGACCTCTTGGCGGATTTGGCCCAGCAGGTTTTCGAAGAAGTGGTAGGCCTCATTCTTGTACTCACTCAGCGGATCCTTCTGGCCGTAGCCGCGCAGCATGACGCTCCGGCGCAGCTCCTCCATCTCCGTCAGATGGTTCTGCCAATGGTAATCGATGGACTGCAGGAGCACGTGCTGCTCCAGGAAGGGCAGAGCTTCGGGCGAGACCTCCATTTCCGCCTTGATCCGGTAGGCCTCGCGGATGGCCTCCAGGACGTGGTGCCCGATGGCCTCGTTATCCGGCAGAGCCTCGAGGGCCTCCCGCTTCAGGCCGATGGGGAAGTGGACATTGACCCAGTAGAGGAAATTTTCCAGCGCCGGGTCTTCCCGCTCTCCCCCGATGCCGTCCAGCTGCCGCCGGAGTTCCTCCTCGATGAATTCGAAGATCAATTCGCAGCTCGACGGCTCCCGCAGGACGCGGTTCCGGAGCTCGTAGATGATGCTGCGCTGCCGGTTGAGCACATCGTCGTACTGCAGCAGGCGGCGGCGCTGGGAGTAGTTGAAGGCCTCGATCTTCTTCTGGGCCGATTCGATGGAGCGGTTGAGCAGCGGGTGCTCCAGCACTTCGCCCTCCTTGAAGCTGCGGTCGAGGATATGGGCGACGGGGCCGTTGCCGGCGAAGAGCCGCATCAGGTCGTCCTCCAGCGAGACGAAGAACTTGGAAACCCCCGGGTCGCCTTGGCGGGCACAGCGGCCGCGCAGCTGCCGGTCGACGCGGCGGGACTCGTGGCGCTCCGAGCCGATGACCATGAGCCCACCGCAGGCGGCCACCCCTTCGCCCAGGCGGATGTCGGTGCCGCGGCCGGCCATGTTGGTGGCGATGGTCACCGCGCCCTTCTGCCCCGCAGCGGCGACGATGTTGGCCTCCTGCTCGTGGAACTTCGCATTCAGCACCGTATGCGGGATGCGTTCGTGCTTGAGCATGCGGCTGATCAGTTCCGAGGCCTCGACGGAAGCGGTGCCGAGCAGAATCGGCTGGCCGCGCCCGTGGGTCTCCTGAACCTCCTGGATGATGGCGTGGTACTTCTCCCGCCGGGTCTTGTAAATCGTATCGTTGCGGTCTTCCCGAATGCAGGGCCGATGGGTCGGGATGGCCATGACCGAGAGCTTGTAGATGTCAAAAAATTCCTGCGCCTCGGTTTCCGCCGTACCGGTCATGCCGGCGAGCTTCTGGTACATCCGAAAATAGTTCTGAATCGTGATGGTGGCATAGGTCTTGGACTCGCCCTCGATCTTCAGGTTTTCCTTGGCCTCGACCGCCTGGTGCAGGCCTTCGTTCCAGCGCCGGCCCGGCAAGGCACGGCCGGTATTCTCGTCGACGATGACCACTTTCCCATCCTGGACGACGTAATTTTCATCACGGTTGAAGAGGCTGTAGGCCCGAAGCAGTTGCTGCAGGCAGTGGATACGCTCGCTCTTGACGACGAACTCCTCCTCGGCCACCTGTTTCCGCTTCTGGCGAGCCTCCCCGTCCAGCGAGGGATTTCCGTCGATGTCGGAAAAAATGGCCGGTAAATCCGGTATGACGAAGGCATTGGGATCCTGCGGATAGAGCATCTGGCGCCCCTTTTCGGAGAGATCCGACTGGTTGTTGTGCTCGTCGATGGAGAAGAAGAGGGTTTCCTTCAGCTCGAAGCGCTTTTCGCGGTTGACCTCGCTGCCCAGCTCCAGGTCGAATCTATCGAACTGCTTCCGGAAAGTCCCATTTTCCAGGAGCCGCAGAAATTGGCGATTCTTGGGCATGCCGTGCTTGACCTTCCAGAGCCGCTCATAGGCCTCCTCGTCCTGGGCATTGGCCTCCAGGCGATCCTTGGCCTCCTCGACCAGCTGGTTGCAGAGTCGGGTCTGCTGGGCGACGAGCTGCTCCACCATCGGTTTCAGCTCCCGAAAGGGCGCCTCGTTCTGCTCCTCGGCCAGGCCGGAGATGATCAAGGGCGTGCGGGCTTCGTCGATCAGGATGGAATCGATTTCATCCACGATGCAGTAGTAGTGGTCACGCTGCACCTGGTCTTCGGCCCGATGGGTCATGCCATTGTCCCGCAGGTAGTCGAAGCCGAACTCGGAGGAGGTGCCGTAGGTGATGGAACAGGCGTAGACCTGCTGCCGCTCCAGGGAATTCATCCCATTCTGGATGCAGCCCACCGTCAGGCCGAGGCTTTTGAAGAGATAGCCCATCCACTCGGAGTCGCGCTTGGCGAGGTAATCATTCACCGTGGCGAGCTGGCAGTTCTTTCCCGTCAAACTGTTCAGGTAGAGGGGCAGGGTGGCCACGAGAGTTTTGCCCTCACCGGTGGCCATTTCGGCGATTTTATTTTCATGTAACGCGATGCCTCCCAGGAGCTGCACATCGTAATGAATCATGTCCCAGGTGATCTCGTGCTCGCAGACGACGATGGGCTTGCCGTAGAGTCGTCGGGCTGCATTTTTTACGGCGGCAAAGGCCTCGGGTAGAAGGCGGTCGAGCGACTCACCTTTCCGGTGGCGCTCCATGAATTCCTGGGTCTTGGCCATGAGCTTCTCGTCCGTGAGGGACTGGTACTGCTCCTCGAAGCGCTGAATGGCCTGGATCCTCGGCTGGCATTGTTTTGCGAATTTGCGATAATGCCGACCGGAAAAAAAGCGAAAGAGCTGGCTGAACATGGTGATTCCCAAGAACTAAAAGCTGGTGGAGGGGGAATTTCCAGAACCGGACACGGCTGGCAATCTTTTTCCCAAAAGAGCTGGATTTGTTCCGAGATTTTACCTAGAATACTCGGTGCTGGGGTGTGCTTCTACCCCACCTCCCACCCCACGTCAGAACGTATCGGCAAGGTTTCCACTCGGCGGCAGCGCAACGCCATGTTTCGCTAGAAATTCCCTCAGGAGCTGGGCTGTTTGTTCCCGCCGCCTCTCACGTTCCGCATACTGCTTCTCATATTCCACGCGTTCCTTCTTATATAAAATACAAAAATCCTCATATCTAACACGTCTCTTGTCCACAACAGACTCATCATATTCCGTGCGCATGTCATTTTCCTCCATAGAAAACACCTCCTTACCTTCTCTCTCTGCACCCATCATAAAGCCCTCGGGCCCGTCCGACGCTCTCGGGGCCCATTCTAGCCAAAAGGGCCTTCAGAGCTCCGGTGTGCCTCTTTTCAACGGCGAAATCCAGGGCTGTTCTGCCTCCGTCATCCTTGGCGTAAATGTCGACTTCTGGAATCTTCAAAAACTCCAGGGCACTGGCTTCATATTCTCCGCACAGGCAAAGTATTAAAAACGTAGCATCGTGATCATTCTGAACACAAACATCAATACCAGGGGTTTTCAGGAATAATTCCACTATTTTGGATTCAGCCAACCAAAAACGCAACGCAGTGTTTTGCCATTTAACCCTATCTGGCCCGGAATTAACATCGATGCCAGGAGCCGCCAGCAAGGCCCGCACCACACCAGACATATCCGTCCCCCTGCTAGAGGCAGCTAGCAACGGAGAAGTAAAACCAGCAGATCTGTTTCCTCCTAACCCAAAAGCAAACTCGAATTCTCCGCGCTTAACACCCGATCCGCCTCCTCCTGACCCAGGAGACAATTTGCCATAACAATTGACCTCAATGCCAGAGGCCCTCAGCAAACACTCTGCGATCTTAAATAGATTCTCTTGATTCTCAACCTGATCTTGCTGCCAATCCTGCTCTTCCTGCACAATACTAAGACTGTTCCGTCCAAACGACGTCAAAAAAAGGACGATGCGTCACACTCGAAACAAGGCCCAGGACCACCAGAGAGAGTGGAGTTAGGCCGTCCCTATTTAGGGCATTGACGTCTATATGGGGCGCCTGCAGCAGGCGCTTCAGAACGCCGAGATCGGCATGGCCATCCTCATAGAGCTTTCCCGAATTGGGTTTGGCAGTACCCTCTGAATCAGCGCCACAGCAGGCCCAGAGGACGGCCACATGCAATGCCGTATTCCCCCTCATCATTCCGGGCATTGACATTGACTGCCGGAACGGCCAATCGAGCATTTATAGTCGCCAAATCCCGCATTTTCACGGCCGACATGAGCGCAATATCCGCCGGGAGCCGTTCGCCCGTCTCCGGATTAAAACCCCGACGCCTTACGAATTCCTGCAGGCACTTCAACGCATCAGATGCCTCCACACCGACCGCCGGCTCTTCCTTCACGCAGGCATCTACAATCGCGAGTGTGTCCCATTTCCCCACTTCCAGGATCGTCCTCACAACATCGACCTTACCACCCTTCACCGCCAAGAGAAGCGGTTTAAAATCCATCCCCCCACTTCATACCCCAGTTGGGCTGGTCCTCCAGGATATGCCGCACATCCTCGAGATTCCCGGCCTCCACCGCCTATGGCTGGGCACTCTTCCCCGTATCCGGGTCCGAGCCGGTGACGACGATGTAGAGCCTTTTCAGGAGCGGTGCACAGGCTCTAAATTCGGCATTCTCAGTACGATTTGCGGACATTTGATACAAGCACTTCACATACTCCGGGTCCACCGCCGTTTGCAGCCATGCCGTCTCCAGCTCCAATAGGGCCTGCAGGCCTTCAGTCCAACCGGAGGAACTCATCAGACTTAGCAGCGGCTGATCTATCGCAGTTGTGGAATCAAGCCTGACCCGGGTCGTTTCCAAGAGACGCCTCAGATCGCCGACATCCTTACGATCCACAGCACCGGCAATCGAAGCGACATTCTTACTCCAGCACACCAGGTTTTTCGCGGCCGCCTGAACCTGAAGATTGGGAGACTTTTCGAATTCTCCGATCCAAGGCCGGATTTCCGTTACGCTCATCGGACGAGAGGCCAGAAGCAGCTGCACGGCGGGCCCATTGCCATTTTCGACGGCCAAACGCAGCGCCGTCTTCCCATCCGCTGTTTCCAGAGACACATCGGCCTTTGCCGCCAGCAGTTCTTCTATAACCTTGGAGTGGTCCCGCAGGGGATCGCTCACCGCGACGTGGAGCGCGCTTCTTTCCTGAACGCCTACCCTATCGACGAGATCAGAATTCGCCCTCAGCAAATCACCAACCTGAGCAACTTCATCCTTCAGCACCGCCTGGAAGAGCTGCACCAGAAGAGGATCTGTCCCTTCCTCGACGGGGCCAGGGGCGGGACCAGCCGAAGGCCCAGCTGCCGGAGAAGCTCCAGCCGACCCGTCGGACGACGGCGGGGCGGTCGAACCTTCCGCCGCTAGGCGGGCGGCCTCCAACCTAGTTGCATTAGCAGCTCTCCACTTGGCAATGGTTCGATCATCTTCTGGAGGAGACAAACACCCGTCTTTGTGATCAAGAGCTAATTTAAGAGCCACCCAGCAGGAATTTATTTTCACAAAGACTCGACTACCAACACACACAAATCCCTCAGCCTCGCCCTTTCCTTTCGGCGCTTTTTCCATCCAATCAAGTAACTTTTTCGCCTCATCAACAACCTTGACTCCCAATTGCACACATCTCCTGATAGCCTGCTCATTTTTGCAAAACCCTCTCAATTTCCCTAACGCCGCATTGAACACACTATCCTCGCAAAAAAATTTCCGAAATACACCGGTACTCAATACACTGGTATTATTCTCCACTAC
>JAITKE010000078.1 GCA_031278595.1 Puniceicoccales bacterium | reverse complement strand
AAGCTGCCGCGGCGGTGGGGCTGCTATTACCTGACCCACCTCTTCTGGGAAACGGCCCTTCGCACTCCCTTCGCGGAGGAATTTCAAGTCCTGCGGGAAGCGGCCAAGAGGGTGAGGCCGGTAAAGGGGGTTTCGCCATTGCATTGCCTGTCCTTTATCGAGAGATTTTTCCGAAGGGCGATCCGGGATCCCCTCAGGCAGTACCTGGGGACGAAAGGCCCATGAGTGAGCTTTCGGAAAAAAAGCCTTCGCCGGCGAAGGCTTTGGGGAAGATCTTCGGCCATCGCCTCCGGTCGGAGGAGCTCCTGCGGAAGGCCCTGACGCACCCGTCGGCCTCGGCAACGGGGAACTACGAGCGCCTGGAATTTTTGGGCGACGCGGTTTTGTCGGCCATTCTGGCGGAGGCGCTCTTTCAAATCTTTCCGGACAAGGCGGAAGGAGAGCTCACGGTTTACAAGAGCGCACTGGCCAGCGGGAAATTTCTGTCGGCGTTGGCGGAGAGGATGGAATTGCGCCCCTGGGTGCATTTCGACGAAGCGGCCTCCGGCGGGCCCATGGGAACCTCCGTCATGGAGGATGTGCTGGAGGCCTTGGTGGGAGCCATTTTTCTCGAAGCGGGATTTGCCAGGACCCGACGGGTGGTCCTGGGATGCCTGGGGGATATTCCGGCCCAATTGGAATCGCTCGTACGGGACTACAATCCCAAGGGACGGGTTCAGGAGTATGCCCAGAGCAAAACTCCGGCCTGGAGCATCGAGTACCGGCTGGTGAGGGAAGAGGGAGAAGGCCTGCAGAAGCTCTTCGAAGTGGAGCTGTGGCTCAACGGCAAGCGCTACGGCCGTTCCCAATCGTCCTCCAAGAAATGCGCCCAGGAGGCCGCCGCCCGAGAAGCGATGGAGCAGCTGCTCCCCTAATCCCGATACCCTCTAGTTCTGCCCAAGGGCTTGCGTCTGGGCCTTGGGGCTCTTGGGGGCTGGCTTTCGATTTCAAAGAAATCGGGCCCGCATCGCGGGCCGTCCGAGGGGAAAGGACTTCGTCCTTTCCCCTCGGACAAAGCCAGCCCCCAAAAAGAACTAGCCCAAGGGAATCTGTTGAGGGCTGTCTTTGGCTCCCTTTGGGAGCGTCCGCACAGCGGACAACAGAGCAGGGCATAAAAGCTGTGCTTTCATGCCCTGTTCTGCAAAGACAGCCCTACGCTGAGCCTTGGACTGAATTTCACGCGGGAGGGTGGAGACGTCTCAGCCGCCGCCTTTGCGGGGCAGGGCCCTGAAAGGAATCTTTCATGGTCCTGCCCCGGGGCCCGCCCTGCGGGCGGGCGGGTGGGAGGGCGGGCCGGGCCCGAAGGGCCCCAAAGGCGGCGGCGCCGGGCGAAAAAAGCCCCCCCGGCCTCACCACATCCCCCGTGATGGAGAACTGCCGATTCCAAGCCCACCCCTCTGCGAGGGCAGACCATCGACCCCAAGATTCTCCTCTCTAGCTGAACCCAGGGAATCACCGGCACCAGGACCCCGGTAGACCCATTCCCCAAGAAGTCCCACTCCCAAGCGGATCCCTCCAGTGGCCAATAGCCCTCAATAGTCCTTTTTAGCCTCTCCCGCTGTCTTTGCAGGGGCCAAAGGAAGGCGGCCGCCTTCCTTTGGCCCCTGGGGCCCGCTGCCGCGGGCCGATTCCTCCGGAATCCAAAGACAGCGGGGAAAACATGGGGGTTTCACGGCCTTCAGGGGCGGATTTCGTGGCTCCGGGTGCCGGGCACGGCGCTGCGCTGCGTTGACAGTTGGGGAAATGTGAATAAAAATCTCCCCGTGAGACGAAACGCCTTCTCGCTGATCGAGATGCTGCTGGCCCTGGCGCTGGGCGGCAGCGTTCTGCTGGCCTCGGTATCCCTGATGACCACCTTCGTCGAGCTCTGGGAACGGGAGGCCGTACCGGGCTGGGAAGAGGAAGGCCTGGTCGTGGCGAAGAAGTTTTTGGAGGACAGTTTAAGGGAGTCTTATATCCGCCTGGACGGGATGTACAGCACCCGTTTGAAAAACTCGCAATCCCAACAAGAAGCCAAGCCCTACTTCGACGAGCATCCGGAAACGCGAGGGGCCCACTGCCTCTACTGGTGGAATTTCAGCACACCGCCCTTCATCGCCAATCCGCACGGGAAGTTCATCAAGTACCACCTTGAGTACGACGAGAAGAAGCGGCGGGTGCGCCTGCACTACCAGCTGGAAACCCCGCCCTCGCCGCCCGGCACGCCTCCCGGCCGGCCCGGCCCGACCCCTTCGGGCGAGAAATCCAGCGGCAAAGTCACCCTCTTTCGCCACTGCACCGACTTTCGCTACGCCTACTACAGCTTCGACAGCGACAAGTGGGATGTCGTTTCCCAGCCCATCGTGAACAACAGCAACAGGATGGAAAGCCCCCAGGCGCTCCACCTCCAGTTCGAGGACAAGACCCAGCTCTTCATCTATCTCAAAAAACACGCCCATCCTTTCAAAGCGCCGGATCCTCAACCTTCCAACTGAAACACCGGAGGGTCTGGAGGGTCGCCCGGAAATCCCAAGCAGCCCAGTGGTAAGCCGACAGGCCAGCCGCCAACTCCTCCATCAGGCCCCTAATCCCGTAGACTCCAGCGGCGAAGAGTTCTTTTCAGCGTCCTTTTTAGCCTCCGCCCGCTGTCTTTGCAGGGGAAAAAGAAAGGCAGCCGCCTTCCTTTTTCCCCTGGGGCCCGCTGCGCGGGCCGATTCCTCCGGAATCCAAAGACAGCGGGAAACCAAACCCCCAGACATCCCGAATCCCTCCAAAAAAACATAGAAAATCATTCGACATCGGCCCCCTCGGCTACCGAGAGATCGGAAACTCCCTCCGGCACCGGGAGGCCGGGGAATCTCCAACACCGGGAACCCAGTGAAATTCATCGAGAGGCTCGAGAGTCCGGCGCCGAAGAACTCATTGAGAAACCCGAGGAGCTTGGTACCGGCGGATGAGGGCTTGCCCCAGGAGGGAAAATTTCTAGTTTCGAACCCGTGGTTGAACACTGTACCGAAGTTCGAGTGCGCTTCGTCGAGACGGACCAGATGGGAGTGGTGCACCACGTGCACTATTGGGTCTGGTGCGAGGTGGCGCGCCTCGCGCTGATGGAATCCATGGGCTATCCCTATCCCAAAATCGAAGCGGAGGGCCTCTATCTCCCCGTGGTCGAGCTGCAGGCCAAGTACCGCGCCTCGGCGCATTTCGACGACCGGCTGTCCGTCTGGGCCACGATTCGGGAAATGCCCCGTTCGCGGGTGGAAATTCTTTATCGCATCGAGTGCCAGGGTCAGCGGCTCTTCGATGGCAGTTCCCGCCACGCCTTCGTCCGCCGAGGGGGCGGCGCCGTCCGCCCACCGGCCGCCTGGCTGGAAATCCTGGCCCGTTGGCTCTAGAGGGTGTTTTGGTGGGGCCCCGGGACGCTCGCTTCGCGAGCAAGCGGCTTTAGCCGCTTAAGCCCTCTTTGAGGGCTGTCCCGGGGCCCCAAAAAAACCAGAGGCCACCTTCAAATCAGGCAATAAAAAGGGAGAGTGAGCGGATATAGAATGCAGAGACAAAGGAGAGAATATATCCTTTTTTCCATTCCTCCCCTCTACCTCTCTTTTTCCCTTTATCCACCTCTTGTTTAACGACTCCCTCTAGAAAGTTCCAGCTGTCACGCTCCCTCTTTCGCCCCTAGAAGGAGGTAATCTTGCCGCGGTGTAATTCCATGCAGTATTTTCAGCGGAGGACGTTGACAGGGCGTAGGGAAAGCTCCTGCGGGAGGCCACTTTTTTTCTTCTTTCCCCGCAGCTCCGCCGGCAGCCTCACCCGAAACGTCGTCCCGACCCCCAGCGTCGACCTGAAGGTAATCTTGCCGTGGTGCAGTTCCACGCAGTGCTTCAGCATGAACATCCCCACGCCGATTCCCTTGATCACCCCGACATTGCGCCCTCGATGAAAGAGGTGAAATATCTTGCCCTGATCCTCCGGCGGAATCCCGATCCCCTTGTCGGCCACCTCCAGGATCAGATCCGGGCCCTCGCGGCGCAGGGACAGGGTTACCTTCGAGTCCGGCAGGGAATATTTCAGCGCATTGCTCAGCAGGTTGATCAGGATGTGGCGGAAGAGTGAGGGGTCGAGGGTGCAGATGGGAGGAAATTTTCCCGAGACCGTGATGACGACCCGGGACTGCCCGCCGTAGGGCTGGACGAACTGGATCGCCTCCTGACAGAGCATCAGCGGATCGATGAGCGTCGCCCTGAAGCTCAGCTGTTGGTTCTGAATCTTGCCCAGGAGCAGGACATCGTCCATCATCTGGGCCATGCGGAAGACATCGGCGCTGATCTGGCACAGCCGCTCCTGGCGCTCCTCCGGCGAGAAGCGCTCGCCGTAATTCCTTAAAAGTTCCGACACGGCCTGGATCGAGGCCATGGGCGTGCGAAATTCGTGGGAGATCAGGCTGACGAAGAGGCTCTTGCTCTGGTTGTTCTGCTCCGCCCTCTGCCATTTCGCCTTCAAAGCCCTGGATTTTTTCTGCATATCCCGCATATCCCAGATGTAGAAACCCATCCGCTCGTCCTCGGCGCCGCCCTCCCGAACAATTCTCGTTTCGGTGGGCAAGAGCTCCCCCTGCGCATGGCGGAACTTCAGCGGCAATTTCCAGCCACCCATCGCTTCCGGCTCGCGCCGTAGGGTCCGCTTCAGAACTCCGCAGCGAAAGACCAGCTGCTCCAGATTCAGGTCGCCCAGAGAGGCCTCCGCATAGCCGAGAAAACGATGGGCTGCCCGGTTGGCCCGGAGGATCCGTCCCTGGGCATCCGTGAGCAGGACTGGGATCGGCAGGCTTGGGGGATTTTCAAAGCGTTCCGAGAAGACCCCATCACAGGGCCCGGCGGCCAAATCACTTGAGATAACTGGAGAGCAGATGGGCATAGGACAGCACCGAGTCAATAGACCTTTTCCTCAGGCCCGGCGACGGCCCGCTTCCAACGCGCCCAGAGGCGAAGGGGACTCGCCGCCCGGTAGTGGGGAGCCGGCGTAAAGGGTCTTACGGTCGTATGGATGGGATTCTTCCATGGTTTAAGTGAGGAAAATGACGTTCTGCGATGAGGTATTTGGGGCCGGCTTTGCAAGGGGTAAAAATGATGAGGAACATCATTTTTATCCCTTGCGGCCCGCTTTGCGGGCTCGATGCCAGAGGCATCGAAAGCCGGCCCCAAAAGAATGCGCCATTTTCCGTAAAAAATGTACGAATTTTTTCAAGAGTACACTTTTTTTTACAAGGAAATCCGGACACCTTTCCGGAAGCCGGAGAAGGAAGGGTTTTGCCCGGATAGCCCGATGTCTTGCCCGAGTAGTCCGTTTTGTCCGGATAGTTCGAGGTGCCGTCGGTTCTCTCCGCCGTCTGTCGACTCCACGCCGTCTTTGGATCCCGAAGGGATCAGCCCGCAGAGCGAGCAGCCCCAGGAAAATCTCGAGGCCGCCGCCTTTGGGGCCCTCCGGGCCCGGCCCGCCCACCCCACCCACCCTGCCCTGCGGGCGGGCCCCGTGGCAGGGCCCTGAAAGATTCCTTTCAGGGTTCTGCCACGCAAAGGCGGCGGCAGCGAAAATTTTCCTGGGGCAAAGACGGCGGGGCATTCCAAACCCACACCCAGAGGGATAAAATCCCCCAACGCCGAGGGCCAAAATCCCCCAACATCGGCCCCGATTCCATTTTTCATTTGCCCTCCTCTTTTTACGCCTTTTTAATGGATGGCATCGGTCCCGAATGACTCGGAAGAGAAAGGCCCGTTTTTCGACTATTTTTTAAGCTGTCTATGGATTCGCTGTTCTGGTTCATCCCCCTAGCCTCGGCCATCGTCCTGGCGACGGCCCGCGGCTTCTTCCGACAGATGAAGGACTACCCGATGGGTTCGGAAAAGATGCAGGCCATCGCCGCTTCCATCCGCCAGGGCGCGATGGCCTATTTGCGCCAGCAGTACAAGGTCGTCGGTTCCATCTTCCTGCTCCTGGCCCTTCTCCTCGCCTACCTCTGCTACGGCCTGCACCTGCAGAGCCGATGCCTGCCCTTCGCCTTCCTCTCGGCCGGATTCTTTTCCTCCCTGGCCGGGTTTCTCGGCATGCGCACCGCCACCCATGCCTCCGCCCGCACCGCCTTCGCCGCCTCCCAGTCCTTGAACGATGCCCTGCGCATCGCCTTCCGCAGCGGGGCCGTCATGGGCCTGGTGGTGGTCGGCCTCGGCCTGCTGGACTATTCCCTCTGGTTCTTCCTCCTCCACCGCTTCATCGAGGCCGACAGCCCACAGCAACAGCTGCTCGCCGTGACCAGCACGATGCTGACCTTCGGCATCGGCACCTCGCTGCAGGCGCTCTTCGCCCGGGTCGGCGGAGGTATCTTCACCAAGGCGGCCGATGTGGGGGCGGACCTGGTCGGGAAGATGGAGGCGAACATCCCGGAGGATGATCCGAGAAATCCCGCCGCCATCGCGGACAATGTCGGGGACAACGTCGGCGACGTGGCCGGCATGGGGGCCGATCTCTACGAATCCTTCTACGGCTCCATCCTGGCGGCCACCGCCCTGGGCGCGGCCGCTTTTTACTCCCACGACGCCGTGATTCAGCTCAAGGCCACCCTCCTGCCCGCCCTCATCGGGGCATTGGGCAGCCTGCTCTCCATCGGAGGCATTCTCTCCATCCGCACCCGGGAAAATGCCGATATGCGCGGCCTACTCAATTCCCTCAACCGAGGGATTCGCCTCACAGCCCTCCTGATCGCCGTCCTATCCTTCGTCCTGCTCTATTTTTTAAAAATCCCCAATTACCTCGGGCTCTGGTGCGCCCTCGTCGTCGGGCTGATCACCGGCGAGGTGATCGGTAAATCCTCCGAATACTATACCTCCCAGGCCTACCGGCCGACCCGACGCATCGCCCAGCAGGCTTCGACCAGCGCCGCCACCGGCGTCATCAGCGGCATCGGCATCGGCATGATCTCGACCGTCATCCCGGTCATAGCGGTGGTCATCGGCACCGCCCTCGCCTTCGGCTTCGCCACTCAATTCGACCCGAAAGAAATCTCCCTGGGGCTTTTCGGCATCAGCATCGCCGCCGTCGGCATGCTCTCCACCCTGGGCATCACGCTGGCCACCGATGCCTACGGCCCCATCGCGGACAACGCCGGAGGCAATGCCGAGATGAGCCAGCTCTCCCCCGAAGTACGCCGGCGAACGGATGCCCTCGACGCGTTGGGCAACACCACCGCCGCCACCGGCAAGGGCTTCGCCATCGGCTCGGCCGCTCTGACGGCCCTGGCCCTCATGGCCTCCTACGTGGAAGGCATTCGGGTCCAGCTGCTCCAGTCGGGAACCCATGTGCTCTCCTGCGGGCACCACCTGGTGCACACCGTCCAGGCCACGCTGGGCGACTTCATGCAGCTCTACGATGTGCAGCTCATGAATCCCCACGTGCTGCTGGGGCTGTTCGTCGGCTCCATGATGGCCTTCCTCTTCTGCGGGCTGACCCTCAACGCCGTCGGCCGGGCGGCCGCGAGCATCGTCAACGAGGTGCGGCGGCAGTTTCGGGAGATCGCCGGGATTCTCGAGGGCAAGACCCCGCCGGACTATGCCCGCTGCGTCACCATTTCCACCCGAGCCGCCCAGCGGGAAATGATCCTCCCCTCCCTGAGCGCCGTTCTCGCCCCCATCCTCATGGGCTACGCCTTCGGCGTCCCGGGCGTGCTGGGCCTTCTGAGCGGGGCCCTATCCACCGGCTTCGTCCTGGCCATTTTCATGGCCAATTCCGGCGGGGCCTGGGACAATGCCAAGAAGTACATCGAGGAGGGGGCCTACGGGGGCAAGGGCTCCCCGGCCCACAAATCGGCCATCATCGGCGACACCATCGGCGATCCCTTCAAGGACACTTCGGGACCCAGTCTCAACATTCTAATCAAGCTCATGAGCATGATTGCCATCGTCACCGTCGGCCTCACCGTCGGCCACGTCTGCCTGAAGTAGAATTTTTCCGAAGAAAAACCTTTACTCTCGAGCTTCTGTATCACCAATGATACCCTCGAGTTTTTGGGTCATTTGGCCATTTTGGGTTGGGGGGGTGGTATCACCCCGAGCTTCTGGGCCTATCTTGGAGCTTCTGGGCCTATTATCCTTGGAGCTGTTTGGGCGTTTTGGGGCGGTCTGGGCCTTCGGCTGGGGCGGGTGGG
>JAITKE010000015.1 GCA_031278595.1 Puniceicoccales bacterium | reverse complement strand
AGGCATCGACCTCGGCACCGCCAACACACTCGTCTTCGTCAAGGACAAGGGCATCGTCCTGCACGAACCCAGCGTCGTCGCCATCTACAGCCAGACCCGCAAGGTGAGGGCGGTGGGGTCCGAAGCCAAGCGCATGCTCGGCCGCACGCCCGGGAGCATCCTGGCCCTTCGCCCCATGAAGGACGGCGTCATCGCCGACTTCGAGGTCACCGAAGCCATGCTGCGCTACTTCATCAAAAAAGCCTCAAAGGTGATGCAGTTCATCCCCCCGCGGGTCGTCATCGCCGTGCCCTCCGGCATCACGGAGGTCGAGCGCCGCGCCGTCAAGGAATCCGCCATCCGCGCGGGGGCGCGGGATGTGCTCCTGCTCCAGGAGCCCATGGCCGCCGCCATCGGCGTGGGCCTGCCCATCGACGAGCCCACCGCCAACATGATCGTGGACATCGGGGGGGGCACTACGGAGGTGGCCATTCTCTCCCTGAACGGTGTCGTCTTTTCCAAGAGCATCCGGGTGGGCGGTGACGAGTTGGACAATGCCATCATCGACTACATCAAGAAAAAATACGGCCTCATCATCGGCGAGCGCAGCGCCGAGGAGATCAAGATCAGCATCGGCTCGGCAGCTCCGCTGGAGGAGGAGCTCTCGATGAAGATCAAGGGCCGCGACAGCCTGATCTGCCTGCCCAAAACCCTATCCATCCATTCCACCGAGATCCGCGAGGCCATGCAGGATCCCCTTACCCTGATCATCGACAGCATCCGCAATGCCCTCGAATTCTGCCCGCCGGAGCTCTCGGCCGACCTGGTGGATCGCGGCATCGTCCTCGCCGGCGGCGGTTCCATGATCCGCCGACTGGATCAGCTCCTGCGCGACGCGACAGGTCTGCCCGTTATCCCCTCCGAGGACCCCCTTCGGGCGGTCGCCAACGGGACGGGAACCGTTCTGCAGGATCTCGGTCTGTGGCTCAATGAATGAAGCGGGGACTCCTTTCCAGAATCTGGCGTCCCGGTTCTCGATCGCTCTTTCTCTACGGCGCCCTGGGAGTGCTGGTCTTGGGGGTCCTCCTCTATCCAAACACCCCCTTCGAGGGCCATTTGGGCCTACCGCAAGCCTACAGGAATGCCCTTCATCTTTCCTCGCGACTGTGGCAGGCCCTGACGGGGAAGACGGCCCTCGCTCAGGAAAATGAGGCGCTGCGGGAGCGGTGCCAATACTACGCCCATCGCCTACGGGAGCAGCGGGGAGAGAAGCAGGTTCTGGAGCGCCTCGCTTCGCTCCTGCCTCTCGAAATCGACGAGCGCTTTCACTACGTATACGCCCATATATTCCGCCGCAATGTCCAGTGGTGGTGGAATACGGTCTGGATCGACAAGGGCCGGGATGACGGCATTGCCGAGGGCTGCGGGGTTCTATCCGCCTACGGCGTCGTCGGGAAGGTTCATCGGGTTTTCCAGAACACCGCCCTCGTCGAGCTGATCACGAGCCCCAGGTTCCGCTCCGTCGTCCACGTCGAGGGAGATCTACGCCCCATACTCTACGAGGGCCAGGCCTCGGCCCCCTGGTCCCTCGCCGTCCCTCAGGGCAAATTGTCCCAACTTCCCCTGGATTTTCACAGGAGATCCACCCAGCAGCCGCTCCGCATCGTTTCCTCCGAACTCAGCGGCACTTTCCCGGACGGCATTCGCTACGGGAGCAGCTGGCTCAGAGCCGACCCACGCGGCCCGGAGTACGGCATCCCCGTCGTTCTTTTCCCCGAAATTCAATCGCTGCGGGAGCTCATCGTCCTCCTGCCGAACTGCAGTTCAGAAGAGGGCGACGCGAGGGCGGAAAATTTCCACTCTCCAGCAATTGTCGATTGACGAGGCTCCTTTCGAGAATTTCCTCAGGGGCGGTTTATGGATTCACGTATACCGTTATTCATCCATCTGTGGGCACCTCTGGTTTGCGCTCAACCCTTTTTCGTCGAGCTGCCATCAGGAAAAGCGGAGTGTCCACCGACCCTCGGATTCACGGAAACGGGAAAGCAGATCACCCGCAGCCTACGACTGGAAGAGGACATAAGCCCCCAGGATTTCATCACCTACGCCGCCCATCGTCCCTCCTGTGCTCCCTATACTCCCTGGCAGGAGGGCAATGGAGACCCAGGGATCAAATGCCCGCCCGAAGACCTCTACGACACCCTTCAAAAATACGGTTGGATTGACGAAAAATCCCTCTCGGCTGCCTCCTATTTCGACTGCATCATCATTTTGGGCGGGATGATTCCGGGCATGCGCGACCGCATTCACTTGGTCCTCCACCTGCTGCGCGAGCAGAAGATTCTCGGCGAACCGAAGATATGCTTTTTGACCAGCGGAAGGCCGTTGACCGCCTATGATGGCAAGGGATTTTCCCAAGAGCTTCAGGAGCACGGCTGCAGTGCCACGGAATCCAGCGCGGCCCGCTATCTGTGGGAGGGAATTGTCCCTTCCCGCTACGCCTTCAAGTGCGAGTTCGTTAACACCACGGATGGGCATTCCGACCAGAATGTCGGCACGAGGGAAACTATGGACTCCTGCATCCATTGGATCCAATCTCAGGCCAATAGCAACTCCTGGCGCATCCTTTTGGTGGGCAGCCAGCCCTGGCTCCAACATCAGAGACTGGTCTTTGAACACATACTGCGCCTGTGTTTCCCTCAATTTTTCCGGGATGGCGGCCTCCTGGAGGTGATCGGTATTCCGGCACCGACCATGTACTTCAAGAGCGGAGCGCGGCGGTCCGAGGCTTTCAAGATTAACGTGCTCTGGGCCAGCGTTGCTCGAACCGCTAACGAGGAACGGGAAATTCTAGAGCTCATGAATCCAGGTCTGTTTTCCAGCTCATCACAACCAGCCACTCCTGCCGCCTCGCCGGCAAGGCCAAGCGGCGCTGCAGTCCCCTGTTCTTCCACCCTATCACCCGATCATTCGACCTCGATCGAGGATAAGTAATCCGGTGCGTATTCGCTGCCCGATAGAACCGAGGCTTTGGGCAAACCATCTCTTTCTTCATGCTGGAATATCCCAGACATCCAACTGAGCACCGAAACGGAAGAGAAAATCCCAAGCGTTCCTTCAGCTCCTTTGCCAAACGCTCCGCTCCTTCGACTCCCTTGGGTACCCCTGCATTTTGAGCGCAACCAGTTGGCAGACAGGCGACAGGAATAGACTTGCTGTCGCGCGGTGGGCCGCAATCATCCTCCGGAGATTGGTCGAGGGGGATTAGCTCAGCCGGTTAGAGTGCCTGCTTCACACGCAGGAGGTCGGTGGTTCGAGTCCACCATCTCCCACCAGGAAATCGTCTTCCGTTCGCCAAGACTGAGGATATTTTCGGACTAAAGGACATTTTCTGGTGTCAAAACGGGGCCAAAGGACATTTTTAGAGCTAAGAAACTTCCGGCTTCAGGGAAACTTGCTCTAAATCGCCCCGTTAATAGAAGCCTACTAGCCAATAGCTTCTCCCGGCGCCGTAGAATTTCAACGGCCCCGCCGTCGACGAAACGAAATTCTCTTGCCAGATCATGCACTGGTGCCCCCACCCAGACTCGAACTGGGATTAACGGTTTAGGAAACCGCGGTTCT
>JAITKE010000084.1 GCA_031278595.1 Puniceicoccales bacterium | reverse complement strand
GCGGGCGCCAGGGCCCGTAGGGCCCAAAGGCGGCCCCAAACCCACCGGTCGCGCAGCGAATTTTCTCCTAGCAGCAGGAAGAAGGGGAATGATTTTGGCCCAATCCCTTCGTCTCGCGCAGTTCTTCCCAGGCCAGGTAGAGCGAGCTCAGGGCGATGACGGAGGCACCCAGGAACAGGCGCAGCGACAGGCCTTCGCCGAAGAAGAGGTAGCCGAACAGGGCCGCCAGGATGAGCTCCAGGTAGCGAAAGGGAACCACCGCCGACACCTCCACCTGCTCGAAGGCCTTCAGGATGCAGTAGAGGATGAGATTGGCCCCGCAGCCCAGGGCGAAGAAGAGGAGCATCGGGCCAGGGGGAACTAGCTTCCATACCCGCAGGGCCGGTACGGTCGCCAGGAGCAGGGTCAGCAGAGCGGTGTAGAAGAGCATCGTCAGCACCCCCTCCTGCGACAGGTACTTCTTGTTCAAAATGTCCAGATAGGCGAACATGAGGGCCGCCGCCATCATCCAGACGGCCGGTTGTAGGGGAAAAGAATTCTGGACCGGATGGAGGACGATCCAGACGCCGAGGAAGCCCAGCCCGGCCACTGCCCAGCGCCTGGCTGAAATCCGCTCGCCCAGGAAGGGGATGGCCAGCAGCATGGTCAAGATGTGGATGCTGAAATCGAAGGACGAGGCGACGGCGATGGGCGTCGTCCGCAGGCCGTAGCACCAGAGACATACGCCGCCGAAGAGCAACACCCCCCGCAGGACGTAAAAGCCGATGCGGCGGGTTCGAAAGGCCTCTTTTTTGGAAAAAATCATCCACGGCAGCAGGCTGAGCGTTCCGAAAAAATAGCGCAGGAAGACGATCTGGACGCTGTGAAAATCACTCCCCAGGTACTTCATCAGGACGTCATTGCCGGAACAGACGACGAGGCTCAAGAGGAACCAGAAAATGCCCAGGAGCGGATGTTTAGCGGCATTGGGTGGTTGAAAGTTTGAAGTCATGGTTAAAGAAAAAAGGGGCAACACGAGGGGAAAACGGTGCCCCGGAGAGGAAAAACTTCATCGCCGCTCAGCCGTGGGCCACCCTTTCCAATCGGGTCAGCAGATCGCCCTTCGTGAGGCCGCCCACGGAACGGTCGACCAATTGGCCCTGGGCATTGAAGAACAGCAGGGTCGGGATCGACCTCACGTCGTATTCCTCCGCCAAATCCACCCCTTCATCGATGTTGAGCTTGGCCACGACCCATTCCGGATGCTCCTCCGCCACTTCGTCGATGAGGCCAGACAGGGCGCAGCACGGCCCGCACCAGGGCGCCCAAAAGTCGACCAGGACCGGTTTGCGGCTCCTCTGAACCGTGGGGACGAAATTTTCCTGCGACAGCTGGATGGTCTTTTCAGATGACATGTGTAAACTCCTCCTCTGTGTGGCGTTTCACCCGGCCGTGTAAATACAATTCAGCGCTTCCCTAGATGGTGTCGTCAAACTAAAATGAGGGGGGTGTTTTGGGGCCCCGGGATAGCCCTCGAAGAGGGCTAGCGACTAAAGCCGCTTGCTCGCGAAGCGAGCGTCCCGGGGCCCTCGCCAAAACGCTTCGCTGTCCCCGGTGGGGGCCGGCTTTGCCCGGAGAAGAAAAGGCCTCCGGCCTTTTTCCCTCCGGGCGGCCCGCTTTGCGGGCTCGATGCCTTCGGCATCGAAAGCCGGCCCCCAAAAACAAGACCCTCCAGCAAACGCCCTTGTTGAATCTGACGGCACTCCCCTAGCCTTCCATGCGTGGGAAGAGGACGTTGGGATCCTTGACCGATCGGCCTTCCAGCTCCTGCGACCACCGAAGCGCTCGGTCCCAGTTGAAATTCGTCTCCGAAGGCAAGCCCAGGGCCTCCAGCACCAGACGGGAAATTTCCGGCATGACCGGCTGTAGCGCAGTCACCACGAGGCGCAGGCCTTCGGCCAGGGTGGCCAGGGTGGCCTCCAGCTTTTTCCGATCCTCCTCCCGGGAGGATTTGGCCAGGGACCAGGGGGAACGCAATTCGGTAAAACGGTTCAAGAGGCGCAGCATCTCCCAGAGGGACTCCAGGGCCGAGTGGATGGCGAAGTGCTGGTAGGCCTCGGAGACTTTTGGCAGAATTTCCTGCCAGTGCTGCCGCAGGGCCTGATCCTCCGCATCGGAAAAATTTTCCCGGGGAATCGCTCCTCCGCAGTAGCGCCGCAGCATGTGGAGCAGGCGATGGACGAGGTTGCCGAAATCATTGCCCAGGTCGCCGTTGTAGCGAACCATGAAGCGCTCGTGGGAAAAGTCGCAGTCCTGGCCGATGACCATCTCGCGCATGACGAAGTAGCGGAAGGCATCGGCACCCCAGAGCCGCACGTAGTCGAGGGGCTGGACCACCTGTCCCGTGCTCTTGGACATCTTGGAACCGGACATCAGCCACCAGCCGTGGACCAGCAGGGTTCGGGGTATTTCCGCTCCCAGCGCCCTCAGCATACAGGGCCAGTAGACCGCGTGGGCCGGAACCAAAATATCCTTGCCGATGACCTGGATATCCACCGGCCAGTAGTGGCCAAAACCTTCCTCCCCATAGCCGACGGCCGAGATATAGTTCAACAAAGCATCGAACCACACATAGGTGACGTAGTCCTCGTCGAAGGGCAGAGGAATTCCCCAGGCGAGACGCTTTTTCGGCCGCGAGATGCAGAGATCGTTCGGCTCGTCCTTGAGGAACTCCAGCACCTGCTTGGCTCGAAAATGCGGGAAGATGAAGTCCGGATGGGCCTCGATGTGGCCCATCAGCCAGGGGATGTGCCGACGGAGGCGGAAGAAGTAGTTCTTTTCCGAAATCTCGATGACCTCCCCGAATTCCTCCGGCCAACGGCCGTCCACTTTGTCCTTCTCCTGCAGAAACTGTTCCAGGCGCGGGCTGTAGAGCCCCTGGTAGTCCGCCAAGTAAATATCCCCCTGTTCGAAGAGCCGCCGTAGCACGCCTTGAACGACAACTTTATGCCGCTGCTCCGTCGTCCGGATGTAGTCATCGTGGGAGATATGAAGCGACTGGCACATCTTTTGGAAATCCTCGGCGACGCGGTCGCAGAGCTGCTGGGGCTCGATGCCTTCCTTTTCGGCCGTCTGCTGCACCTTCTGGCCGTGTTCATCCAAGCCCGTCAGGAAATGCACCTCCTGCCCGCAGAGCCGCCGGTGGCGGGCGATGACATCGGCCAATACCTTTTCGTAGGCGTGTCCCATGTGCGGCTGACCATTGGCATAGTCGATGGCCGTCGTCAGATAGAAGTGCTTCATAAAATCCCTTCGAAATAGTTTCTCTTTCCCATGGAAAACGGATAACGCCGCTTCTTTAAAACCTTAGGCTCCTCCGCATCAATCCGATAATGAGCGCCTCTGGAGAAACTTTTTCTTCGCCGCCCTCCGGTATCGGGACCAGCCGGTAGATGCGGCTAAAAAACCAAAGCATCAAAAAAGCCAAAGTTCGAGTTTTTTTGAGGCTTGATAAGCGCAGAAATTCTGCTAGCCTTCCACCAGGGGGTGTAAGATGGGTTTCGATAGATTGAACGGACTATCGTTCGGGAATGTCCAGGCGCGAGTAGCTGCAAATTATAGCGGAGCCTTTTCAGGAGTCCGGGCCTTTTTCGCGACGGTGGCGCATTGTATAGGATTTAATCAGGGCAGTGTTCAGCAAGCGCTTAATCAACTTACTACCTCTGCAGTTTCTCAAACACCCTTGCGTAATATTGCTGCCTTCAGTACCGCTGCTACTTCTGGTACCACAGGCACGAAGACCGTGGAGCCGAATTCTCCAGAAGTCCAGGAAAAATTGACAGGCATTGAATTGCAGTTTTCCCGGGAAATAATGGCCTTTCGACTCAAAACAAGCGCGCCAAAACAATCCGAACAAACAAAGGCGACGAAGCAACCCGAAACAAATGTGTCGAAAGGAGTTCTCCAGGAACTTTCAGGGAAATTGGATGCCATGCTTGCTGAATTTTACAGCAAACCGCTTGATGACTCTTCCAATGCCACCGCTGTGCATAATGCAATTTATGCTCTTAAAGAAAAAATAGATACTTTTTTAGCGCCTCATGCTGGAGTTGTCGCTGACCAAGTGATCGATGGAACCAAAGCTTTTCAACAAGAAATCTTAGGAGAAGCAATGAGAATTGGCAATCTTGCCGAATGGGGAAACATTTAGCTCTTCCGATGTGTCTTGAAATAGTGTGAAAGCTTTCTCCAAATAAAACCGGAGATATGGGCCCAGAGGAAGCCAATGAGGGCGCCGGCCAGGACATCCCGAAGGTAGTGGCTGTGGGAATAAACCCTGGAGAAGCCCACAAAGCAGGCCAGCAGCAGCATCGGCACGCCCCAGCGGGGGCCATAGCGCCGGAGAAGGAAGCAGGCGCTGAGAAAGGCGGTCGCCGTGTGGCCGGAGGGGAAGCTATGCCGACCGCCCCCGGGCCTTCGGGCCGGAATCGCGTGTTTCAAAAGGTGGACGGACAGGGCCGTCGCCGCGCCGGCGCTGAGCCAGTGGGGGAAAAGGACCCAATCTTCCCTCAGGAGAAGGACGGCCGTGGTGAGGCAGGGCATGATGACTTCGGCCATGTCCCCCGTATTCCGGATCCAGCGGCTGGAGTCCCAGCGGGAGCAGCGTAGAGGAGACAGGGCAACGGCCGCAAAGCACAGGCCCAGCAAAATACACTTTATCCTCCGCCGACGATCCATGGATGATTCTTTCAAAGACGAGCAGCGATCTTAGTCAAAAATGGGCGTACTTGACAAGACCGGGTTCCGGGGCTTCGCTAGATCCTGTGTCCGAGGAGAGGAAAACGGCTTTTCGTTCTCGCCTTCGCTATCGGGGGCCCAAGAGGGAGATCCCCGCCCAGCTGTGGGTGAAGCATCCCCAGAATGGCCGCCTCCTGCTCCGGCGGGAACTGGAGGAACATGACTGGGTCGATCCCAAGAGCGGTCATCACTTCCCCCTCAGTGCCCCACAGCGCATCCGAATGCTCGTGGATGAGAACAGTTTCCAGGCCCACGACGAGGAGCTGAGTTCCGTCGATTTTCTGGGCTTTTCGGGCAAGCTGAGCTATGCCCAGAAGCTCGCCGAGAACCGGAAGAAGACGGGCCTCACGGAGGCGGTGCTCTGCGGCAGCGCCCGCATGGAGGACCTGGCCGTCGAGCTGGCGGTGATGGACTTTCGCTTTCTCGGGGCCAGCATGGGTTCCGTCGTTGGCGAACGCATCACCCGATGCATCGAGCGCGGCGGTGAGCAGAGGCATCCGGTGATCATCGTCTCGGCCTCCGGCGGCGCGCGCATGTACGAGGGGATTTTAAGCCTGATGCAGATGGCCAAGACCGCCGCTGCGCTCGCGAAGCTCCGGGAGCAGCGGGTTCCCTTTTTTTCCGTCCTGACCCATCCCACCACCGGCGGGGTCACCGCCAGCTTCGCCACGCTCGGCGACATCCTTCTGGCCGAGCCCGGGGCGCTGATCGGCTTCGCCGGTCCGCGGGTGATCGAGGAGACGACGCGGCAAAAGCTACCCCAGGGATTCCAAAGCGCGGAGTTCCTCCTGGAGCACGGGCTCATCGACCAGATCGTCCCCCGCCGCGAGCTGCGGCAGCGGCTCATCTACTTCCTCAGGACGCTTTTCTATTACCATTGTGAATCGAAGGCGTGCTGAAGCCTGCCTCGTTTCCCTTTGCCCAAGCGGCCAAAACTTGACACCCGCCGCCGTTCCACAAAACCCAAGCGGCAGTTTGAAAATCAGGCCGCCCCGATTCGGCTCCTATGGATCCCGTTGATTTTGAGGACATCGTCCATTTTCTCGAGCGGCGGCCGGTGCACCGGCACTACACTTTGGAAGGTATTCGGTACCTTCTGGACACGAGTGAAACACGGCGGCTCCCCTCCTTCGTCATCCACGTGGCCGGCACCAATGGCAAGGGCTCCGTCTGCGCCATTCTGGCCCATGTCTATCGCCAGGCGGGCTACAGGGTGGGCTTCTACTCCTCGCCACACCTGCTGGACATTCGGGAGCGGATTCAGATCTCGGGAACCTATATATCCCGAGAGGATTTTACTCAACAGTTCCAAAAGCTACGGCCCATCGCCCAGAACTGGGAAAAACTCAATCCCCAAAGGCCCATTTCGCATTTCGAATACCTGACGGCGATGGCGCTCTCGTTTTTTAAGGAACAGCGGCTGGAAATCGTCCTGCTGGAAACCGGCTTGGGGGGGCGCTGCGATGCGACGACGGCGACGACGGCCGACCTGAGCGTCATCACGACCATCCACCATGACCACCAATCCTATCTGGGCCAGACTCTGGGAGAGATCGCCCGGGAAAAGGCCGGTATTCTGTGCCCCAAAATTCCACTCGTGCTGGGAAATATTCGGGGTGAGGCCCTGGGCGTAATTCAGACAGCAGCTCGGGCTCAAGGAGTTCCCATCGCAGAAGCCCCAGCCTTCCGCATCGGCGAGGGGGAGTGGGCACAGCGCTACACCCACCTGCCCCTCTACCAGCGGGATAATCTGGAAACGGCGAAGGCCGTTGTGGGGCAGTTGCGGGAAAAATTTCCCCTGCCGCCGGAGCTCTGGGATCGGGAATCACCCCATTTCCACTGGCCCTGCCGTTGGGAATGCTTTGGCAACGGAGTGGGCGGGGAAATCATCCTCGACGGGGCGCATAATCTCCAGGGTGCCGAAGCCGTTTTGCGGGAAATCGAGCGGCATAGATTTTTGGGGAAACCCTTTCATCAGCTCATTTTCGGATCGATTGAAGCCGCTCGTGCCCGGGCGATGCTGGAACTGCTGGCCCCCCCATTTGAGGAAATCTTCCTCGTCGCCGATGGCTACGAGCGACATCTTTCGGCCAAAGAGCTGTCGGACTGCCTACCCCGCCAATTTCTGGAAAAATCCCGTATCCTTTCCCTGGCCCAGATCGGGGTCCTGCTCCCGAGCACCGGGAAGAAGCTGATCACCGGCTCGCTCTACCTGCTGGGAAGTATTTTGAAAAACCATCGCTCTCTTCTGCGGAAACCAGGCCCGAATGGGGCCGCCTTTGCGTGAGGGAAAGGGAAAGGAACTTTCCTTTCCTCTCACGCGGCGCCCGCAACGCGGGCGCCAGGGCCCGTAGGGCCCAAAGGCGGCCCCAAACACCGCAGTCTAGCTCCAATCGGTAAAAACCGGACCACTCCTGCCCACAGAAATTGTCTCCATTCCCTTCTCGATGGGCCGGGTTCTTTCGCTGTCTTTGCAGCGCCGGGAACAAAAGAAACTTTTGTTCCCGGCGCTGATGCCCGCTTCGCGGGCGAGCCCCTTCGGGCTCCAAATACAGCGAAAAAAAACATACCCCCCGAGATAAGCTCCGTTTCGCCAAGACCAGAAGCCCCAAATCCCTGAGAAGCAAAAACCTCAGAATTCGAAGCGATAGGGGGCCAGGCGTCGGCCCAGTTCCTCGCCAAAGGTCTTTTCGTCCTCTGGGGAGGGCGCCTCGAAGCTCATGGAGAAGCGCAGGGAGGGCTCGACTTCATCCCAGGGCACACAGACAATGCCCAGGGACTCCAGCAGCCAGACCGCGCACGCTTCGGCATTGGGAAAATCGACGCAGCTTCCATCAGCGGCCCGTAGCGCCCGCGGCGCGGCGGTGTAGAGAAAAAACCCGGCCCCGGGGGGCGAGACCGACCAGCCCTTGGCCCCCAGCACGGCGGAAATTTTCCCCATGCGGCGGGCATATTTCTCGGCCGTACACCGCGTGATCTCCGGATGGGCGAGCGCTTCACAGGCCGCCTCCTGAATGGCCAGAAACTGTCCCGAATCGCCGTAGTCCTTGACGAAGGCAAAGGCCCGAATGAGCTCCAACGGCCCACAGACCCAGCCCAGGCGCCAGCCGGTCATGTTGAAGGCCTTGGACATCGAATGCACTTCGACGCTCACTTCCTTAGCCCCCTCCACCGAGAGCAGGGAAAGCGCCTCCTCCTGCCCATGGACCAGTGCGGCATAGGCCGCATCGTGGATGAGGAGAACCTCGTGCCGTCGGGCCCAGGCGACGGCTTTTTCAAAAAATGCCCGGGTCGCGACCGCTCCGGTCGGGTTGTTGGGATAGTTGAGCGAGAGCAGCTTCATCCGCTTCGCCACCTCGTTCGGAACGGACTCCAGATCGGGCAGGTGGTGATTTTTGGCCAGAAGGGGCAGCTCGAAGATTTCCCCGCCGAGAAAACGGACCTGCTGGCCCAGCACCGGATAGCCCGGCTTGGTCACCCCGACGACATCGCCGGGATTCACCAGACAGAGCGGCAGGTAGGAAAGCGCGGACTTCGCCCCGATGCAGTGGATGATCTCCCGTTCCGCATCCAGAACAACCCCGTAAATTTTCCGCATGTATTCCGCCACGGCCTTTTTGAAAGGAGCCGCTCCGTTGTCGGCGTAGACGCGATTCTCCCTTTTCCTGGCCGCCCGGGCCAGCGCGTCCACGACCCCTTCATCGGCCATCGCATCCGGTTCCCCGATGCCCAGGTCCAGAAATCGCCGTTCCGGAAAGCGTTGCATCGCCCGCCGCTTCGCCTCCTTGATCCGCTCCATCTTGTAGGCCTTCTCATGCCCGAAATCTTCACCCCCGATGCGCTCCGCAAAGAATTTTCTGAAATCCATGTTCCCCATCATCTCCTCCCGGGAAAGCTGTCAAGACAGGCCATGGGGCCGAGGAGCGGCTGGGCCATGGCTGAAAATGGCTGGGGGAATCCGCTTGGCATGCGAGAAAATTGATTTATACTGTACCGATACAAGGGCATGGGGATGCGATCTCATCATCCGGATCGATCGGGGAGGCTGGGCGTGCCGGGCGCAACGAGGCCTATTCCTACAGCAGCGGGCAGAAACGTAAGAAGCGCTGTGGGCTCCATGAATAGGACTTTGGATTCAACGCAGGGTTTCAGCCTGATAGAGCTGCTGGTCATCGTGACAATCATCGTGCTGATGGCATCTCTTTTGTTGAGCGTGATTCGCAAAAGCCTCCACAGCTCACAGCGGGCCCAAGCCGCGAGTCGTATGGAGCAGATCATCGTCGCCTACACGACTTATATCCAGAACCACAGCGCTGCGCTTGGGAATATCGATGCCTCCGCTTGGGAAAACATGACCACCCGTGACTGGATCACCTGGATGGCGGAACGGGGATACATCAACGACCCACGTCTGGTGATGTTTGACTTCGACCCTTTGGTGAAGAAATACTCGGCGGCCGGTTTTTTGGGGGATTTTCTAAGCTTTTGTCCTCCATTTTTCGGCGCAATACCGCGAAGAATATGGGACGCATCTAACAAAAGGCTCGACGCGAGCTTCGCACAGGCCCCTCTCAGCATCCATTTTTCCGGCATTCCCATCTCCAGCATGAGAGAACCGGTGGCCTGGACACGTGGGTTGAACGAAGGTACCGGGAGATGGAATCCGGTTCAGGGCACGACGGGAGACGGGAGCGATGGGGGCATTTGGGGCACATCGGGCGGTTTGGTCGCCTTTGCGAACGGACGCGTCCAGTGGTTTGAAACCTTCCGCTGGGTCAAAGTAGTTCCAAAGGAAAAAACTCCAGCCGTAGACTGGCAAGGTGAAACCTCTTATTATGAGGAGGAACCCATTGATGAACCGGAACCAAAGCCGCCGGAATCGGAGGATCCAG
>JAITKE010000093.1 GCA_031278595.1 Puniceicoccales bacterium | reverse complement strand
CCCCACCCGCCCGCCCCGCGGCTTACGCCGCGTGGGCGCCGCAGGGGGCGGCAGATGCCTTCGGCATCGAAAGCCGGCCCCAAAAAACAAAACCCTCCCACAAACTAAACCCTACACCGTAAGGGCCGAGTTGAGAAATTTTGGGGTGGGTGGGCGGGCTTAGGCGCTGTCTTTGGATTCCGGAGGAATCGGCCCGCGGAGCGGGCATCAGAGCGGCCCCTGAAAAGGCCCTTTTCAGGGGCCGCTCTGCAAAGGCAGCGCCACAGCCGACGAGTCTCTTTTTTCTGACGAGTCTCTTTTCCCCTGCACAATTTCCCAGAGCTTGGGCAGCCAGCGGCGATGGGGGCCCGAGAGGGGGATCCGCTTCAGTTCCGCCGCCGAGAACCAGCGGCCGCCGGAGGGCATCGGGATATTTTCATCGATTTCCAAAATGTGGAAGTGCTCCGTGAACCGGCTAAGGCCGATGCTTCGCCGGCCCGTGAAGAGGGGTGGGCGGGAGCTTGAGGGAAGCGGGATTTCCGGAAACTCCCAGATGAGGGCCGTGGGCTGGGTTGAAGCGCCCATGGGCGAGAGGAGGAGCCGGTCCTGGTGAAAGAAGAGGCCGCGGGCCTTATGGACTTTTCTGTAGCTGGGGATTTTGAACCGCGGGATGCTTTCGGCCGTCGCCTGGCGATGAGCCCGACAGTGAGGAGCTAGGGGACAGAGTCGGCACTGTGGGCGCTGGGGCAGGCAGACTAGTGCGCCCAGCTCCATGAGTCCCTCGTTGTAGAGGGCATGCTGTTGGGGATCGAGGCAGCGCTCGGCCAGGGGGCGGAGGTGGCTCAGGGACTGGGCCCGGCTGGCAAAGGGACGCCGGACATTGCCGAAGCGCAGCAGTACGCGGAGGATGTTTCCGTCCACTACGGCCACCGGTATGTTTTGGGAAAAGCTGGCGATGGCGGCTGCCGTGTAGCGGCCGATGCCGGGGAGCTTTTCCCAATCATCGACCGTCTGGGGCAGCTGCCCTTGGCGCCGGATGATTCGGGCGATTTCGTGGAGCGCCGAGGTACGCCGGTAGTAGCCCAATCCTTCCCACAGGCCCAGAACCTCCGCCTTGTCGGCCTGGGCCAGGCTTTCCAGGTCCGGAAAGCGCCGGATCCAGCGTTCGAAATAGGGCACGACCGTTTTGACCTGGGTCTGCTGGAGCATCATCTCCGAGACGAGGGTGTGGTAGACGGAGCGCTGCCGACGCCATGGCAGGGGACGGGCCCGGTGGGCATAGAAATCGACCACCGCCTGCCGGAGGAAGAGGATCGCCTTTCGGGACAGATGGGGGAACGGCATGGGACTTCATGGCGCGAAAAACTTTAGGTTTGGCAATTCGGATAAAATTCCTATAAAAAACCGACTGGGCTTATGGATCCCAGGAAAGAGGTGAATTTGTTGATGGAAAAGCTGCTTATGAATCGCGGGAAACAGGTGAATTTCTATAAAGGGTCGGATGGAGGCTTATGGATCGTAGGGAACGGGTGAATTTACTGCTGGAAAGGGTTGGACTGGGTTTATGGATCATAGGGAGCGGGTGAATTTATTGCTGGAGGGGGTCTCGAAGCGCCTGGGGATTGGGCTGAAATTCGACGGCGAGGGAAGCACCTGCCGATTTCGGGACAACGGCTCGCAGCGGCACTACATCTTGGAGGTGCTGGAGAACCACGACATGCTCTACATCTACTGCCCCCTGATGGAACTGCCCTGCGAGGGGAGGGAAACTTTTTTTCAGTTTCTCCTGAGCCTCAACCTGCACGGGCTTCTGACGCAGCACGCCTTCGTCGGCCTCGACGAGGTGAAAAATCTCATCGTCATGTCCTACTCCTTCCCCATTGAGCTTCTGGACGAATCGCTGCTCTTTAACCTGATCGTCCATTTCACCTCCTCGGCCGAAAAGGTCTACCGGATGCTGGACAATTTCCTCAAGTCGAACTCCTTCGCGAAGGGCATCGGGGCGAGCCGCCGCCATGACCTGGCCAAGGCGAGTCGGCTTCGGGTTCGGATTTGAAAAAAGATGTCGGACTTCCCCTATGCTTTGGGCTCAGCCTCGACGGGATCGGTGCCGGAGGCGATCGGCCCCTCCGGTGGGCCGAGGGAGTTGGAAAATCCGGTCAGCTCCCTGGCGGAGCTGCTGCAGTCCCATGGCGATCTGCCGGGTTCTCCGCTGGCGGAGGTGGTGGAGGCGAGGATGGATCTGAGCGTCGTCGAGAAGCATGAGGAGGAATCGACCCGCAGCGTCGGCCAGATGGAACGGGAGGGGGTTTTTCTGGATACCGACGGCGATGGGATTCCGGACTACCGCGATGTGAGCGGCAGCGAGTCGCGCTTCGAGCAGGAGGCGGATAAGGGGACGGCCGCTGCGATGGAGATGCTGAGGGCGATGATGGGAGGGGTCCTCGGGTTTAGCTTCCGGACCGATGCCCTGAAGTCGGAGGAGGGCGTGAATGAAATTTCGAAGGCCCAGGGAGGAGCCCTGCAGACGACCCTGGCGGCCACCCATAAAAATCGCGTCACGACGGAGCTCGATGTCGGGGTTTCGCCCCGGCACCAGACGGCCCAGAGGCGGCGAGAGTTTTTCCGCCGGACGAGGGAGCTTAAGGGGCTTGGCCATATGGAGAGTTTTTATAAAAATATGCCTAAGGTGGAGAATCGCTCGCGGATTGGGGATGATATGTCGAAACCGCGTTGAGGATTATACCCTGAAGATCAATTTCGCCCTGAAAATTATTTTTGTGCAGGGGATGAATTCTGCGCTGAAGATTGGGGAAATTGTTTTGGGAAGCTTCGTTTTGGGTTTTTGGGGCGATGGCCCGTCGGAGAAACGCCTCCGGCCGGTCAGCGACCCGGCTGTTTCCATTAAATGTATCTTCATTTCAATAAAACGGCCCCCA
>JAITKE010000070.1 GCA_031278595.1 Puniceicoccales bacterium | reverse complement strand
CATAATTCGGACGATGATAGCGGTTTCACTCCACAATACCCTCAGCGGGCAGAAGGAAAGGCTAAAACCATCGGCGGATGGGCTTTTGCGGGTCTACTGCTGCGGGCCGACGGTCTACGCAGCAGCCCACATCGGCAATTTCCGCAGCTTCCTATTACAGGACGTGCTGCGCCGCGTGCTGGAACGGAGCGGCTACCGCGTCCGCTGGGTGCGCAATCTGACCGACGTCGACGACAAGACGATTCGAGGGGCCCGGCAGCAGGGAATCCTGCTGAGGGAATTCACCGACCACTGGATTCAAGTCTTTCGGGAGGACTGCCAAAAGCTCCGGATGCTGCCGCCGGATCTGGAGCCCCGGGCGACGGAACACATCCATGAACAGATCCATTGGATACAGCGGCTCATCGGGGCCGGATTCGCCTATCCGGACACCGGTGGCTCCATCTACTACCGCCTCAGCTCCTTTCCATCCTACGGCCGACTCTCCCGCCTGCCGGCGGAGGGACTGATGGCAAAAACCGGAGCCAGGCCCAGTTCCGACGCCGATGAGTACGACGGCGATTCCGTCCACGACTTCGTCCTCTGGAAGGCCCGAAAGGAAGAAGATGGAGACTGTCATTGGGAAAGTCCCTGGGGGCCCGGCCGACCCGGATGGCACATCGAGTGCAGCGTCATGGCCATGCATTACCTCGGCGAGACCCTTGACCTCCACGGCGGTGGGGTCGATCTCTGCTTCCCGCACCACGAGAACGAAATCGCCCAGGCCGAGGCCCTGACCGGAAAATGCTTCGCCCGGCACTGGTTCCACTGCGCCCATCTCCTGGTCGATGGGAAGAAAATGTCCAAAAGTCTCGGCAACTGCCACACGCTGCAGGACCTTCTCGACAAGAGCCATGACCCGATGGCTGTCCGCTATGCCCTCATCGCCGGCCACTACCGCCAGCCGCTGAACTTCAGCTTCCAGAGCCTGTCCATGGCCGAAAGGGCCCTCCAAAAGCTCGCCCGGGCCCGGGAGCAGCTCCAGAACCTCGCCGGGGAAAATGTTTCCCCAAAATCCGGATCTCCGGATTCCCGGGAACCCAAGCCTTCGGCACCCAAATTCCCGGCTTCCCCAAAATCTGAATCTCCGGCGGAGGATGGCTCTCTTTTCTCCGAGGCCTGGAAAGCGCTGCGGGATGATCTCAACATTCCCCGCTGCCTCGGGAGTATTTTCTCGATCCTCGCTTCTCCAGCCTTCGGTCGCCTGTCGCCGGCAGAGGCCCGCGCAGGCCTGCGCGGGCTCGAGGACATCGTCCTCGGAGCCCTGGGGCTCACTCTGCCGGCGACAAGGGCCGACGGGCCGGCCGAGATCGCCGTTCCGGAGGAGGTGCGGGAGCTGGCGGAACGGCGCCAGAAGGTTCGGGAGGAGGGAAATTTCGCCGAAGCCGATCGCCTGCGGGAGCGGATCCAGACCCTGGGCTGGCGACCCATCGACCGGGACGGGCATTTCGAGCTGAAAAGAATGGGGCCGTCAGGCCGAAAAGAATAAGCCATTCGAGCTGAAAAGAGTGGGCCGGAACGGCTCCTGAGTCTTCAACCCTGGAAAAATCGAGTCCGCGACCCTGTGGAATTAAAAGGGACTCCTGGGGGATCAAAAAGCACTTGCTCTTCCGTAAATTCTCCCTAGACTCCTATTGTCGGAGGGGAAAAGAGGATGGAAGGCTCTCAGCGGGAGTTTCTGCTATTGCTGGGCTATTTGTATGCCCGCTACGCGAAGTATGACGAAGCGCTCCTGCTGCTGCGCGGCCTGAAGGAGTGCTGTCCGGAGGATGGGGAGGTGCTCCTCGCGCTGGCCTACGCCCACCTCCGAACCGAGCGGGTGTCGGAGGCCCATAGGGTTATGGAATCACTGGAACGGCGAGCGCTGCCGGCCAAACAGGAAAAATTGTTCTTCCTCCTCCAGAGCCGCATTCTCTGGGCCCTTGGCCGTGATACGGCCGCCCGGGACGCGCTCATCCATTTTCTCGGCCTGGAGGAGCGCGAGCTGCGCCTCCACGGCTACCGCAAACAGTGGGCCTTTTATCCTAAAGAAAAACTCCGGACATGAGCGCATTCCAGCAGATTCAGAAATACGTCGGCAAGCTCTCGCGCCACAACGACATTGTCCTGGCCGTTCTGGTGGTGGCCATCATCGGCCTCATGATCGTACCGATCCCATCCGTCGTGCTGGATGCGCTGCTGGCGCTCAACCTGGCCATCGGGATCACGCTCCTGATGATCTCGCTCTACATTCCTCGGGTACTCGCGTTCTCCACCTTCCCCAGCGTCCTGCTCTTCACGACCCTCTTCCGACTCGCGCTCAGCATCACCACGACCCGTATGATTTTACTCTACGCGGATGCCGGTGAAATCATCTACACCTTCGGCAACTTCGTCGTTGCCGGCAACTTCATCGTCGGGGCGGTCATCTTCCTCATCCTCCTCGTCGTCCAATTCCTCGTCATCACCAAGGGCGCTGAGCGCGTGTCTGAAGTGGCTGCCCGCTTCACCCTGGACGCCATGCCGGGCAAGCAGATGAGCATCGATGCCGACCTGAGGGCCGGCAGCATCGACACCGAGCAGGCCAAGAAAAAACGCACCGAACTGGAACAGGAAAACCAGCTCTACGGCGCCATGGACGGGGCCATGAAGTTCGTTAAGGGCGATGCCATCGCCGGCCTGATCATCACCGCCATCGACATCGTCGCCGGTCTGCTCATCGGAATATTTCAGAAGAACATGGAGGCGGCCAAGGCCCTGCAGGTCTACTCCATTCTGACCATCGGCGATGGGCTGGTCTCCCAGATCCCGGCTCTCCTCATCTCCATCACCTCCGGCGTCATGGTCACCCGGGTCGGCTCCTCCGACGATGCCAATCCACTGGGCAATGACATCGGCTCCCAGGTGCTGGGTCGACCCAAGGCCCTGGTGGTCGGCGGCTTCATGATGTTCGGCCTCATGATGATCCCCGGCTTCCCCAAGCTCCCCTTCCTGCTCATCGGCTTCACGTCCATCGCCACCGGCGGCGCCCTGCTCAAGAGCAGTGGCAAGAACACCACCTCGACCTCCGTCGTCAAGAAGTCGGGGGGACTGGAGGCGGACGTCGCGCCGACACCGGTCAAGGACGAGCGGGATGAGTTCTCCGTCACCGTTCCACTCCTGCTGGACGTCGCCACTTCCATCGAGGAATGTGTCCAGCCGGATGCGCTCAACGAGCAGCTCATCCAGATTCGGCGGGCCCTCTACCACGACCTGGGCGTTCCCTTTCCGGGTATCCACCTGCGCTTCAACGAAAATCTCTCGGATGGGGTCTATCAGATCCTCCTGCAGGAGGTGCCGATTTCCCAGGGCAAGATCATCAAGGACCACGTCCTCGTGCGGGAATCCAAGGATAATCTGGGCATCCTCAACGTCGCTTTTCAGGAGGAGAAGGCCTTTCTGCCCAACATTCCAGCCCTGTGGGTGCACCGCAACATGGTCTCCCAGATGGACAAGGCCCGCATGGCCTACATGACCTCTCCCCAGATTTTTGCCTACCATCTCTCCTTCGTCCTAAAGAAATACGCCCATGAGTTCATCGGCCTCCAGGAAACCCGTTTCCTACTGGAGAACATGGAGAAGCGCTTCCCGGAACTGGCCCGAGAGGTTCAGCGCGTGCTGCCCATCCAGAAGATTACCGAAGTGCTGCAGCGACTGGTGCAGGAGGACATCTCCATCCGCAACCTCCGGATGATCATGCAGTGCCTCATCGAATGGGGACAGAAGGAAAAGGAACCGGTGCTCCTGACCGACTACGTCCGCACCAGCCTGCGGCGCTACATCAGCTATAAGTACAGCGGCGGGCAGAACATTCTGGCCGTCTACCTCCTGAATCCCGACGTCGAGGATGTCGTGCGCAAGTCCATTCGCCAGACCTCGGCCGGCAGTTATCTCGCCCTGGAACCGGAAAAGGCCAAGAAGATCATCCACAATATCCAGGAAGAAGTGGGCGATTTTTCTCAGGAAAGCAACCGACCCGTGCTCCTCACCTCCATGGACATCCGCCGCTACGTGCGTAAACTCATCGAGCTCGAGCTCTACGAATTGCCCGTCGTGGCCCATCAGGAACTGACCGACGAAATCACCATTCAACCCCTGGGCCGCATCGCCCTCGCCTAAAAAAGATGGACATGGATAATGAGGAATTCCTGAGGCAATCGGAGGAATACGTGGCCTCCGTTCGGGCCGCCATCGAAAGGGCGAAGAGGATGATTGAGCGCGCCGAGAGCGTCTTCCGCCATTTCGGCTTCGCGCGGGGCAACGACGAGGCGATGTTCGCCATGCCCTTCATCCAGAAAATGGCCGATGACATCGCCCTGATCGCCAAAGGTGAGCAGGACTACCTCGAATTCATGGGTTTCAAGGAGCCGAAGGGCGGCTGGCCGACTCTGCACCTGGGCATCGCCAATCCCGAAGACGAGACCGCCATCGACCGTCTCCTGGCGGCCGCCCAGGCCGTACCCCTGAAGCCGCGGAAGGAATTTTTCCAGGAAGAAGCCGCATCCATCCCCAGCGACCCTCGGGAATCCACCGTCGAGGCGATGGCCCATATCCGGACCCAGATGGATGCCCTGCTGGCCAGCAGCAAGGCCGCCTGGGGCGCCCGCAATGTCATTCCCAAAAAAGCCACCGGGGAAAAAGCGAAAAAACAGAGCCTGAAGGATAGACTGCCCAAGCCATCACCCACTTCCCTGGCGGCCATGCCAATAATACCGATGCCGAAACCGGTCACCGATGCAGCACTGGAACAGGCCCCCTCAAAAAACCCGCCGCCGGAAGACTTCAAAGCACCGGTCGTGCCGGCCGAAGTGCGGGAAATGCTTTCCACCGATGCCGAGAAAAAGGAGGAGTCGGAGCCCATCGCCCTCGTCGAAGCCAGCAGCCAACGTGTCCACCGGCGCGCGCGGGCCCAGGCCCTGCGCTCCAGGATACGCCACGAGGCTCCCTCTCGCCATCCGGATGGCGACGGTGAGGGGAAGCCGCTCGGAGAGGAAAAATCTCTTCATTCGGACGCAGGCCTCTCACAGCAAAACTTCGAAGGGAGCCCCACGGCTTCGTTCAGCTTCAAAGCCGATACGCAGATCAGCTTACCCCAGAGCAGTTCCCAGAACCCTCTGGAGTCCTTGCCCGATGAAACCCCTTCTGCGGCCAACTCCGCAGCCTCAGGCTACCGGAAGCGCCCCTCGAAAACCCGCCTCCTGCAGGACGGAGACAAGCTCAGGGTTCAGAAGAAAATTCAGCTTTAGGAAAGAATTTCAAGAAAGAGGATATGGATAGAGTCAACCCAGCGGATTACTTATCGGGAACACTTGGCGCTCTGGCCCCTGATCTGGACGATCCTAATTGTCCCTACAGAAATCCCTTCAATCCCGCTAAAACTCTGGAGTTTTACGAGTGCGAAATGCGAACACCGGAGGATGGCACTCTCATCTCGGCCAAACCTGCGGCCGTAGAGAATCCAGGAGCCATACCGTCGGCCCAAGCCCTGGGGATTTCAGACCCGCCTCCGGATTACATGCAACCGGTATTTAAACCGAGGAACACGGCCAACCATCCCATTTTTAAAGCCCCCGATGTGCCCCCACTGCCGGGGCCGAGAAATATGCACATGCCGGAAAGTCCGGAAAAAGTGCTACTCCCGATCCAGAACTACGTGCTGCATTCGGTCGATTCCGTTCCAACGCCGGACGAAATACCGCCTTTTTCGGGCCCTCAGTACCTCCTAGGCCGTCCGGAACATCCTCAGGCCAAGGCCTTTCCGTGGCCCGCGCCATCCCTGTCGTCGGAGCAAGTCGAATGGCTCAGCTTCCGCGATCTGGACGGAAATCGCTCGACGCAATGCCTCCTGCTGAAACAGGCACTCCTCAGAGTTTTACTGAACTCAACCTACGCCGGATGGCGCGCCGATGCCCGGCTTCACGAGGCGCTGGAACAGGCCTTTCGGAGTGCGGCGATGGACATCGCCATCGAGGGGGCTTCGGCCCTGGGAAGCGATTATTTCGCCGCCATTTTTTCCCGACTGAACAACAGCGAAGAGGGCACCACTCGAGCTCTGCCCGATCTGGAGGATCCCGCGTGGCACGTGCTGCAGTTCCTAAAGACCATCGAAGGCTACAGCCAGAGCGATCTCTATGCCCACCCGGAGCTGTTGGAACAATTTCAGGCCCTTCTCACGGAAACCGGCGATGTGCCCTACGTTATTGGAAATACCCTGCTGGCGGCATCGCCCAAAACCGTCATCGGAACTCCGGTGATCTCCGAAACGCTCGGCGTGAATGTGCGAGAAGCAGATGCGAGGCAACAGATGCAGACCGTTTTTCACCCTCTGACCGATAAGGTCAGCGACATCGAATGGAGCTACGAAGATAATTCGGACTCCGACAATCCCAAACTCTACTCCATCGACCACGGCGTCACCTATATCTGTATTAGGGAAGTGGGAGAAGAAGAATATATCACCATTCCCAATCCACGGCTGCGCTACGACGAACAAGGGGTGCTGAGCAGCAATGGGAACTACGTGCGCGATGGCGATGGAGAACTACACGCCGTCGGTTCGCTGTACTTCAAGGCCAAGCGAAGCGGTTTTACCGCCATTGAGAACGACGAGCGACAGGACTATTTAGACCAGAAAATTTCCCTGTTTGTCCTCAATAGGGGTGAATTCGCCAAGGTCTCCAATGCCAACAGGCAGTACGTGTGCAAGGGCGGCATTTACTACAGCGTCTTGGACATCACGGGCAGCACATACGCCCTTTCGGATGGGACATCCGTCCTTAGCTCGGACTATGAGCTATTCTATCGGGCCCGCATTGGGGAGGAAAGCTCTTCATCCTACGTCTACGGCACGCAGCTCTACCAATGGAAAGAAGAAGCGATTTACGTTCCTCAATCCCAATGTCGGGCCAAGGTTCACTACGAGGATTACCGATTATGGAGTCAGGAACCCGGTGAATTTACGCGAACCGACGATGTGCTCTACACCCGAAATGCGCTCGGTGAATACATGCCCATCAGCGACGTCAAAAAGCTCTACATCGCCATCGAATCCAGTGACGAGGATGGTGAGCCCGTAACCACCTACCTCCGCGTCGAATTTCCCGAGAGATTTTACCACAAGGTAAGTGGAGGGAAATATCTCTACGTTCCCCATCCGAACCAAAGGTATACTTTAGCAGGTATCCTGGACGACTCGGGAACCCATGTCCGTACGGAAGAGGAGGGCTATTTTAACCCCAGCACCATGTCGGATCAGGAGAAAAAGCGCTTTATCCGGCTCTACGATTCCACCTACCAAAAAAACGGAGATGTCTACGAAGTGGCTGCCAACGGGTCTTACGTCTACGGCCAGATGACAAGCTATGTATATGTGGGCTCGCGGGATTATGATAGCTGGAAACACGTTAAGCACGAGGGAGACTTCAGCACTTCCGCCGATGATGCCTACGCTCCGTTCAGCACCGTCAGAGTCAAGGGCGACGACGATCATTACTATCTTCACAGTGAGATCTACCTTCGGGGACTGCAAGCCGTCACCTGCACGGAGGGACAAATTCTCGTGCAACTCGATGGAGATGAGACCGGTCCGGCGGCACTCATGGTCGTCCCCTCGCTTCTAAAGCAGCACAGCGCTCTGGTCGATCAAGCCACAGACAAACCGGAACTGCTGGCCGATTTCCAGGTCGTGAAGAAATATCTACAGGAAATCCAGAGAAACCTCCAGACCTTCACGAGTAAGGTCGACGCCTTCCGCGCAGCCGACAGGGAGCTGGAGCAAACTATGAAGATCGGCCCAGATGAACGGGATCCCGATTGGTCCGATGCCGGCGAGGTCGAACAGGTGGCGGGGCAAATTTTACAGCAACTGAGCAGTATTCAAAGGAATCACGGCTCCGCCTGGCGGCAGTACGGGGAATTCATCATCGAAACCCTCAAGGCCTATAAGCCTTCCGAAGATGCTTCCATCATTTTTGCCGACCGCTGCCGGCAAATCGACGAATCGCTGCAGCGCGTAACCCGGGCCAATGGTTTTGTGGATGACGAAAAAGACCCCCTCCTGACTCGGCAGAGCGACTTCTTCGGTCGCAGTCTGGTCGAGGTCTTCGTGCGGTGCCAACAGGACGTCCGACCGGAGTCCGATGAGGATTTCTTGCGACTCTTCAGACTAGTCCAGGCGCTGGCGAAGGAATTCAACGACCTGACCATCGGTTGGGAAGCGGCGGATGCCCAGCGCTCCACCGCACAGATACTCATGACACAGCGCCAACGCCTTCAAACGGTCACCACCGGACTGCAGGCCCTTGACTGGATCAATTTCCGCTCCCTCATCGCCCAGCAGGAATGCTTCGGCAAGACCGTCCTACTGGAGCACGCCTTTGCCAACTGCGGTGAGCTCACCGACGACCTGGTTTTCTCGCCGGCCGCGGTCGACTCAAAACTCGTCCTGCGGGAAAGCCTTCCCGAGAATGAGACCTATTATCGCTCCGTCAAAGGGACTTTTCACCTAAAAAATTCCATTCACATCTACACCAGTGTCTCCCGCGGCATCGTCACACTCAATGAATTCGCCTTGGTGCGGCGCTACAGCGCCAGCGGAGCGGAAAACTCCGCCACCGGCATGTACATCTACCTCAACGGACAACTCACTCCGCTGATGGCTTACGAGAAAAATGATTTCGGTGCTTATAGTAATTTCATCCCCATTGCCTTCGAGGATGGCCAGGACTTTGCCAGCACAGCAAGATATACGCTTCAGACCAATTACACACCCTACGCCTCCGGAAATTTTCTCGGCTATGACTATGTGAAGACCAGCTCCGGTGATACCTATTTCGACCGCATGCAGAACGGAGCATTTTACATGTCCAGTGACAACGGTACGACTAAAATTTCCCTACAGGCACTTGCTTTCTACACCGAGAATCCGACCGCGACTACTTATATTCGCTCCGACGCCGGCGGTTATTTATGCACCGACGCCGGAAATTATGTCGATCGTTTCAGCCTCACCTCTTTCTTTACGGTCACCGCTACCACTATTCCATCCAATCCATTAGCCGTTCGCTATAGCTTCAACGGAAATTACTACATCGAAGATGCTGACGGCGATTACGTCCTCGTCGATGGCATTTTCTACGAGGCCGATGAATTACCTTTGAATATTTCCGGAGTGTCTCACGACATCCAGGAGGTAACGCGCTGTGCCCTGGAAAACTCTTACCAATCGGCAATCGATGGGGTTTCCATTGAAATCCCAGGTGCAGGATATGCAAACATTGCAGGCTCCACATTCTATTTTCAGCCCGAAGGCGTTGCTACTTCCCTGACCGTCGCCGCAGGAGCCCAGCGCTACATCTTGAACTATAGAGAAAATCCGAGCGGGGATTACGTGGCGAAGAGGGATGATCCCTCCACAGTCTATCTGGCCAGTTCAATCACATTAGGAGTCTATGTCCTGTCAGGCAACGAACTCATCCCCAAATATACCCAGATCGCGCACCCGGACATTCTCTTCCACAGGAGCTTCTTCCCCGAAGACTCTTCTGGCAGCAGCGGGGACGAGCCCCTCTATAACGCGGATGGAGACAGCGAGGTTCATCGGCGCATGGCAAACGGCAGCTTTCTGTCTCAAAATGAAGTCCGGTGGTATTTTCCAAACGGTACCAGAGTTTATGTCGACGCCTCTTCTGCCGTAATCCACGATGGCGGCAATAATCCTGCACTGAAATCGGACACGAAGGTTTACGAGATGGGCTATGTGCCTGATGCCGCGGGAACATACTACCAGGGCTCCGATGACCTCTACTACGAGATAGAAGATGTGGCGCCCTATTACGTCGATACGGATGATGGCGGTAAACTTATCTCCATTGTACTCGCAGATCGATCGCAAATCCAAACCGGCAAAATCTCCATTTCCTGCCCCGTGCTGTACTTCCTCGCGGAGGATGTTTTACATAGTAACCCTATCGATATAACAATACGTTATAAAGAAGAAGAGGGCACTTACTCCATCGATTCAGCAGGTACTTATATCCAAATCGACCAGAGTGTTCCCGGCGAAGAGGTCGCCGATAAAGACTACACTTTGTTAGCAGACTTAAAAGCCTGTTATCAATCTCCATCAAGTCAGGAATGGATAGAGATTCCGGAAGAGGATGATTTCACCCAAGGAGATACGACATTTTCGAAAAATTTCGACGTCATTTACTGCGTCAGTGATGGCGTGACTTCCGGCACAAGTACGCAGGACGATGTCATCACGGTGAACACGGGTCGAAAATACACCTACACCCATGTCGAGGTAGAACCGGATCCCGGCGAACCATGGGATAATCCGGAGAATTACTACGTCAGGATCGGAGGCACGTACTACGTTCTGTCCGGGCTCCAGGAAGGTCGGCTGCTCGATGGAGCGTTTCTCGGTGTCGACAATAAGACCAACTACGTCCGTGGCTATGCCCAAGCGGGAGCAGCCAATAGATTTCCGGATACCACCGACGACTCCACCACATATCGGCGCGGAGAGGATGGGACGTTCCATAATCCGGATGTGCTTCTCTGCGGTTTCGAGGAAGATGATGAGGTCATCCTTCTCGTGGCGGAGGATTTCGCAACGCCCACGCGCTATGAACCGGAGTACACGCCCGAAGACAACGGCATCTACATTCGGGGCAGCAACAATGCGTATTACCTGATGGCGGGAAATGAGTTTCATTACAAAACGACAGACGGCGCCGTCGTGGAGCTCGATCAGCGTTTTACACTCAGTCATCGCTATGTTCCATCTGAAACGGGGAATCTCATCCAGGTCGCTGGAACGCCGTATCCGCTGAGAATCGCCATCGAGAGGCGGGGGGCCAAGGTCGGAGATCGATGGGAAGTGATCACGGAACAGGCTAAGTTCTACGAGCGCCAGGGAGGATTTATCGAGACGCGTACCGTCTATAGCCCCTTGTCCTCCACCTATGTCATCGACACGGATGGGCTCTATCAGCTCGTAACGCTTCAGAGCAAATTTTACAGCAGGGGCGACCAATTGATCCAGACCTCCGGTGACAATCCCATCCTTCTTCCGCTCTACCGGAGAACGGAGAGCTACGCCCCCAACGAGAGCGGAACTTATCTGCGCAGAACGGATGGGACTTATGCTGCAGAAAGCCACATCTATCTCGGGGCCGAAGTGGATCACCGCGGCATTCGGCTCGGAAACACCGGGCGTTATCGAGTCGAACAGGGCAGAATGCAGTTGAGCGAAAACGGAGATTATTTCCAAACCGCAGACGGGGATTATCTCTCCGTCAGCAGTCTGAGGTATTACGCCGATACCGGCGAACGGCTGGAGGATATCGAGAACCCTTACTTCGAGACAGCACCCGGGAGTGGCCAGTACGCGCCTTTTTCACCCGGCGCCACCTATCTGTGGTTTGAGGAAGAGGCGGGCAGCTTTCGGCTCCGCGTCCATAACCCCCAGCTGGAAGGAAGTGGGGAGAATCTCTACTACCGCTACGATGTTTCCAGTGGCCAGGTGCAGGAGAGCTACGACGGTACCCACTGGATGGAGATCGATCCCTCGGAGGTCGTCGCGCGCTGGAGCGTCGGAGCCAAGTACTTCAAAGACGCCATTCGACAGCAGCGGATCACCCTCGCCTACAGTCAGGCGGACGGGAGCATGCTCGGCGAGCTCTCCGGGACTGAGCTCCGCCATCTTTCGTCCCGCCATCCCTTCCGGCAGTTCATCGACGCCGCACGGCAATACTTCACGGTGCCGATCTACCAGGTGGGGCAACCCCTGTGCTTCTTCAATACGAGTAGTCTGGATGAGGTCGCGGGCGGCATCACCTCCCTGGAAGGCGAGCTGCCGACAATTTCAGTCGTCGGCAACTCCAGCCTCGATCCGCTCCGGAACTTACCCCAGTCCACCCTGTCGACGGAGGGTCTGCACTACACATCCCAGCTGCCGGATCTCTACGGCTCCACCGTCGCTGTTCTCACGACTTCCACCACTAGTCCGGACAAAGATGGGACGGCCATCCCCATTTCGCTCGCCAACATCGTGAGCTTCTCCGTCGCCGGGGGAGCGGGAACCATCTCCACCACCCCTTTCTCCGCCGTAACTAAAAATTCGGCCACTACCCCGGCCACTAATTTGGCCACCGTTCAAACCGTAGACGTCTATAAGAACAGCCCGAATGAGCTCATCCGCGGCTGGGTTAGCGACTATTTTTATTCTTTAGGCGATGGTCCTAACTGGGATACAATAAAAAACGCTTGGGATACAAGCCACGGCTACTTTAATCGAGACTCCTTCTACTGGCCCTACGCCACAGATAAGGTTAATATGCCCCAATACTGGATACGATGTTGGACGGATAATACTAAGAGTGCGGCCAAACAGCTCTGGGAGTGCGGCACCAATGGTGCCGACGGTTCCGGCATGAAGGCCTGTGTCAAATTCCTCTACCGTGGCCTATGCGACAACACGTTCACCATAGAGGAGGCCAGAGAATGTGCAAACAAGAACTACAATGAGTTCAGTGATTTCAGCGCCAGCAATTGGAGTGACTGGGAAAGTTGCGACTGTGACGCTGGGGCAGCCAAGAACCACTCTCACGGCAAACATTTCCACACCTACGGGACATGCGCAGAGAAACCTGATGGAGACAATGTTCGCGACATGGCCTTTTATGTCATCAAAAACTGGTTCCTGAAGACCAGGGAAATATGCGATACGGTCATAGTGGCCAAAGACACACTCACCACGATCAGGAAAGATGCGTGGAAAAACATCAAGACAAACATGGAGGGCTTCATGGCTTGTTTCGCCAATCTCGGAAGCTCAGGTTTCCCTTCGACATATAATGACCTGCTGAGCAACCTATCGGATAACGTTAAAAAATTAGATGCAGACAATATCCATGCAAAGATGAAAAAGGCCGATTTTAAAACCCTTGCCACCGAAACGGAGAATCTGGTAAGCAAATTCAGCGACAATACTCTCAAAGGCGCAATCACAGCTTTCACCAACGCCATGCAGGCCTATTATGTGAACCGGTCAAATGTCGACAATCTCGCCGCTTTATCCAGCACGGCGATCAATTTAAAAGATATCCTCAACACTACTGCCTCAAGCGCTGCGCTGTCCACTTCCACTCATTTTCTCAATTTGGACACCATCATCACCAATGTAAATACTACATTGGATTCCGTATCCAACACCGCTCTCAAAAATCTCTATCGCAACATGCTGCAGGCAAAAATCGACGCCACCCTGAGCACCTACTTCAACTGGCGGACGAACGCCGAATCGAAGGCCAAGGTCATCAGTATTCTCAATACTTATTCCTGCGGGGGCATCACGGAGGTGGAAACCATTCAGACAAACGTCGTTAGTTACTTTCAGGCCTACCAGATCCTTGACCTCACCTGCGATCTCCTGCCGGAACTGCCGAAGCGGCCCGGCTTCGAGGCCGAAGGGGATGTGCTGGGCGACTACCGCGGTCTGGACACGGACAGCCCCTACATACTCGTCGACCCTGCCGTGACATTCACCTTCCCGTTCCGGGGAACGCTGACGGAGAGCGAGTGGCAGACGGTGCTGGTGCTCCTCGACCAGCTACCCTGCACCGGCGATAGCACGGCGGAGGAATTTCTGGAGAGCCGATTTCGGGCCATCCAGAGAAATTCTTCCGATGCCGAACGCTATTACCAAGACCTGGTCACGCTGCTCCAGGCCATACGCGGAAAAATTTCCACCTACGTCAGCCGGAACCAGGCCGGTAGTGACGTCTACGCCGCCGGTCTCTGCACCTGGTACAACCACGTCGTCGACCTCACCCGCCAACAACTGCGCCGCCAACTGCAGCTGTACATCAACACGGGCGCCGATGTCAGCGCCTTCGCCTTCCCCGATGGCTGGGATATCCCCTCCATGACGGGTTTCCAAAATGATGCCACCCATTATTTGTGCTACATCAGCTTCCAAACCTCGGACAACCAGTTCTTCTTCACCCTGCCGGAGGATGCCACGACCCTGTGGGAGACCTATGTCCACTTTAGCGGTGGGCGAAACAGCATTTCCCGCGTAATCCTGAAAAACATAGCCCAGGCCCAGAGCAATCTCCAGAGCGAGATCGATTACTACCGGAAACTCGACACGGCCGCCCAGCTGCGCTACGACCTGAACACTCTCGTCAACACCATCGCCCGCCTGAAGGCCTACTGCCAGCAGATCAGTGGCAATAGCGGCTATCCGGAAGAGACCCGAAGTCTCTACGAAGCCCAGGCCACGTCCCTCGAGACGCTACAGCAGTTTTTCCACCTGCGAGCCCTGCAGAAAGAACTCGAAAAAGTCTACGACGTCCTCTGCGCCACCGAGCAGCAATACCACGACTGGCGCGTGAACAGGGCCTCCAACGATACCTTTCTACAGGCACTAAACCAGGAGAAAAACAGCAGTGCCTGGTCCGTCGACGTCCAAGCCCACATCAATGATATCTATCAATATGCCGCAGCCTGGACCTTTTGCGGCCTGAATTTCACAAACGATACCACCGGAACTCTTCTCAAGCACCGGCTGGGCATTTTCGGCGACTTCCGACGCGACCAATACGCCTGCATCGAGGCCTTCAACGCCCTGACGCATCTCATCCAGAGCTACTACCCGCGCGACGAAGCGGATCTGCCCAAAGTCCCCACACCGCTGCTGTACCAGATTTCCGGCCGGGCCGCTCCACCCATGGCGACCTTGAGCACGAGTCTAGACCTGATAGATCGATACCAGCAGTCTTTCGCGCTCCTCTGCACACTAAGGCCGCGCTTCGATACCCAGGGAGCGGCGGTAACAACAGCAAATTCTGAGGGACTCAGAATCCAAACGGCCTACAACCAGGTCACCGGCGCGATGAACCTCATCTGCGGTCGTAATTTTGCCAGTTATGGGACCAGCGGCATCGGCAAGACCCTGAGTGAGTATATTTTGGATAATTCCAATTACGCAGTCTGCATCGGCGAAATTGAGCGACTGATGAAACAGAACCCGAACTGGCGGCATAATTCCCAGGAACTCATCTGCCAGCTCAACAACCTGCAAACCAGGAAACTTGTCCGATCCGGCGGCCAAACGACGTTCCAGGACGCCGGTGCAGCTCTGCTGGCGCAGGCCACTGCAAATCCCCCAAATTCTGTGACTCTCTATGAACTTTCCAGTGTATCAGTTAACTGCGGCGACAGAACAATCGTCGTCAAGGGCGAGACCAAGGCCGTGAACAACATGTATCTCTACATCCAGGCCCTCCGCCAGGATATCACGAACTACAAATCCGCCGAAGATCCCTACTACGTTAGCCATGCACGCGACGAAGAGCTCCGCCAAAGTATTTACGATGCTTTGACACCCGGTCGAGCGACAATTACTCCGGCGAACAAAGATACTGTAATCTCAAGATGGCCGCTGCGGATTCAAAACTGCTACAACACCGCCACCGCAGCCCTGGCCAAAAAATCCGATAATGCTTCCTTTGCCGCCGCCGATCTGAACGACGTCCCAAATTTTGAGGCAGAACTGCAATCCTCCTTCAGCCGAAACCGCGACCTTTTGACGGATTTTTCCGCCGATGAGATCGGGGGGATGCAGATCTTCATCCGCGACAGGATTCTGTTCTCAAAATACAGCGATGACGCAGCGTGGACGAGCGACACCGCATCGGGCATCATCGTAGGCACCATCGACGATGTCTACAAATTCTACGCCGTATCCAACCTGATCCTGGGCCAAAACAAGGGAACTCTGATCCCAGGCGAAGGCATCCTGGATCTCGATGCCATACAGCGACTCATCCCGGCCCTTCAGAATCTGGTCGCCCGCTGGAATCAAGTCGACCAGGGTGCCAACTTGCTGGCTTATCAGGCCATCGCCGGAGAAGGGGAATTCGATCCCCAGCACTCTTTCTGCACGGGTCCCGTTCTGGAAGTCATCGAACAGCTCAAGGACGTCGCCAGCAATGGGGCCGGTTACAGCACGATCCAAAGGACCAATCGACGGGTTTCCATCGCCGAGAACGTCTTTTCCTCGGCCACTCTTCCTCTTGAGAAACTTGAATGGCACTGGACTGACGCCAGCGGAAATACCGTCACAGACTCACTGGCATTCCAGGGATTTTACGCCTTTACCTGCGGCGGAATTCCCTTCATCGCCGCCCAAGTGGAAGGCGCTGTCAAGATCATCGCTGCGGACAACACATCGTCCATTACGGCGAGCAGCATGAGCGATTCCACCTATCCAGATCTGCACGGAGTCTTCTGTCGCTCGGAGGCCGACGGCACTCTTGATTTTTCGCGTCCTCTGGAATTTAACCGAGATGGCGCTCACTTTTTTACCCGCAGCGGGGCATTTTTCGTCCAAAACGCCGATGGCGAAGAAAGGCACTTGCCCTACGACGAAGAGGGCTATGTGCTCGACCCGGAGGGCCAGATACTTTCCGATGAAAATGGCCAATCCTACCGCTACGACCGTCTGACGGGCAGCGTCGTCCAGATCGATACGGGCTCCATAGGCCAGAGTCTCGGAAAACTGAAGATCAACGCCACCTATACTCCATTCTTCAGGGCTCTTTCCGAATACGGTTCTCCCGAGGCGTTTTACCTCTCGCGTCCGGCCACGGCGGAGTCCTTCTTCAATGAGCTGTCCAACATCGCCGTAATCTTCGGACAGGAATACGGTGCCTGGAAGGCGGCAATGTCATCATTCTCTCAGGAGGGTCTTGATCTGAGCATTGCCAAAAAAATGGTACAATTCTCCAACATGCTGTCCCAGCTCCGCGACCAAATGATGCGGCACGATGTCCAGCGCTACCAGGAGCGCAACCTCTTTTCTTCCGAGGATTACCTCATCACGGAGATCGACAGTCAGATTAAGCCCCTGTTCAACGAAGGCTTTTTCGAGAAATTCTCGTACCTGGCGCGCCTGGCCTTCGACCTCTATGAAGTCGCCCATAATCTGGCCTACGCCGAGGGGAAGGGCCTGCGCGAACGGGTCAACGTCTTCCTGCCGTCCTATGAGGAAAAGAGAATGCTCTACGAAAATGCCCTGCAGGCGGCCATCGGAAAGTATGGGAACTTCACGACACTACTCCAGGATTCAGAAAAGCTCAGAAGTGAAGCCGAATCAGAGCTCAGCTATAATGTCTCCCAGGCGGCAACCCTCTCCGACAAGACCCGTCTCGTCGCCGTGGCGGCCTACGCGCGCAAGAAACACGAAACGGCCCAAAAGCTCTGGGAAATTGTGCAAAGTGCCAATTACGTCAAGCAGTGCCTTGACAGCTATAGTGCGCAATCCTACACGCCAACAAAGGCCTACGCCGAGTTGGCAGCGATGATGGAATCCGGCGTCTATACCTCCGAGATTCATCTGATGAATCTCGCCTCCGTCTGCGCTTCCACCATTCGAACGCAGCAGCACGAGTACAGGGGATGGAGCGGTGATTCCACCGACGTGGGATTCTATTTGGAAGTGCTGGAGCTGCTGCAGGAGACCTATTACTTTCACAACAGCGAAGAATTGCCCCTCATCTCCAGCCCCTCGTTGCAGGTCTATATTCAGAACAAACGCCAGGTTCTGGAGGATTACGCCAAGAAACTGAGAACCTACGAACTCATCACGGGCATGCAGGGAGACGGATTTTTTGCCGTGGCCGAAGTGGGTGGAAGGGAGATCGTTCGGGGCGGCATTGGATTACAGCACATTCTCCAGCAACACCCCCGCTGGTTCTTCTCTAAGGCCGAGCAGCAGATACTGATCCAGGAGCTCAAGGAGCTCCATCAGCGCATCGACGAAACGCTCGCCCTGTACGACGACGAAACGGGGCCGCTGGCCGGCCAACTCGACACCCGCGTTCGCAAGGCCATACGGGAATTCCAGGACTATCTGGGAAGTCCAGAAAATCCAGCCAAGTCATCGCTTCTGGAATCCATCATCTCCTTCGAGACCTTCGATCTTCCAAAATTCAAAGGAGCGGTGGATTACAAGAGGCAGTCCTGGCAGCTCTTCGACCTCGAGAAGAGCTTCAATTCGGGGAAGATGAGCTTTGACGAATATAAATCAGCCCTCGAGAAACCCGGGATATACGGCGGCCCATTAAATCCCTACATCGACGACCTGCGGCGCTATGTCACCTATCTCGACGAGCTCAAAGAATATCAGAAAGCATTGCTGAACCTGACGCCACAATATTTCTACTTCGATGCAAATCTGAAGGAATGGAGGGAAGTTCCGACCAACGCGACGAAGGAAGAACTGGATAAAATAGAAAATCAGGGCGGTCAATTCGTCCGCCTCGTCAGCAGCTACGATGGCGCCGGCCAACCGGTTCGCCTCGAACAGGTGGACAGCACACTTGAAAAACCCATCTACATCTACGCCAGCAGTGACGCACTGTGGCACGGCAAATACTCTCATCTCAGCTGGCAATACCAAATGATGGCCATTCTCTATGAAAAATTCACCACCCAGCGCTGGAAAATCCAGGAAATGCTCGATGAAGTCC
>JAITKE010000061.1 GCA_031278595.1 Puniceicoccales bacterium | reverse complement strand
GCTCCAAAGGCGGCGAAAACAAACAACGCGACATTACAGCACGCCCACAATCCCCGGGAGGCAGCCCCACAGTTCTCGGGAGACGGCGGGTGGGGATGCCCGGTCACTCCGGATTTTCAGTCACCCCAAGTTTCTCAGTCTTTCCTGGGCACCGACGGGCGTTTTTCAGGCTTGAAAAGGAGACGGAATGTTTTTTCCTCTAGTCCCCTATGGAGAAGGCTGATTTTTCGAAAACGACGGGACTGCTGTGCCTGGGGGCGCTGCTCCTGAGCGGCTGTGACAAGACGAGCTCGACCCTGGGCGGCAGTGCATTGGGGGCGGCGGCCGGTGCGGGCATCGGCTACGCCATCGACGGCGGGGCCGGTGGGGCGGCGCTGGGAGGGGTCATCGGCGGACTCGGCGGGGCGGCGTTGGGCCACCACGTCGGGGAGGATGAGGGCGAGGCCCTCGCCAAGCAGCGGCAGGCCGATGAAAGTTACTACCGCCAGCAGAAGCTACGGGAGGAGGCCGAGCTGCGCCGTCGGGAGAAAGAACGGAAACGGCAGGAAGAGGAGGAACTGCAGGAGCTGAAAAACGAGGTCAAGCGGCAGAAGTTGGAGCTGGAGCGGGAACGCCTCCGCCGCCAGCGGGATGAGCTGGCCGTCGATCAACGCTCCGAAAACCGCCGGCCGTCCTCCCGCGGCGAGGCTAAAAAGTCCCATTTGAAGAAGAGACCTAAATCTTACGTATCCGAGGAGGATAGTCTTTGAAGTGGCCGGTCTGTTCTCGGACCTGACGGAATAATTTTCGGCGTGGCGCCGCCTTTGGAGCCCTTCGGGGCTGCCTTTGGCTTCCAAAGGAAGCGGCCCGCCGAAGGCGGGCCCCCGCCAAAGCCCCCTCTGGGGGCTTCGGCGCAAAGGCAGCTCCTAAACGGGCTCCGCCCGCTGCGCGGGCCTGCGCTGAAGGGCAAGGCCGGAGGCCTTGCCCCTCCGCGCAAAGGCGGCGCCCCAGACTATCCCGATTGGGAGAATCCCGAGGGGAGAGAAAAATTCCCCCGGCGGCTATGGGTTTGACGGCCGGGAGTTTTTTCGCTAAAAGGGGCCGCCATGCTCCGTTCCTGGCACCACACCGCGAGCCGGCGGGCGTTCCTCCTCTCCCTCCTGGTCCTGGCGCTCTACGGCTGGATTGCCTGGAAGCTCTACTTCTACGGCATTCTCCGGAAGAAGAACTACCGGCCCTTCGTCGACGGTACGCACCAGGTGTCCCGGGGGCGTTCCGCACGGCGCGGCGCAATTCTGGATCGCAACGGCACGGTCTTAGCCCTGACGCAGCCGCTCATCGAGGTGGGGGTCGACCCCTTTGTGGCCTCTCCTGAAGACCGGCCGCTCTGGCCACGCCTGGCGGAGCTGCTGGGCATTGGACTGGAGGACATCGAAGCGGCTCTGACGCGCCAATATATTTTAAAAGAGGGGAAGAGGACAAAACTGCGCTGGCAGAAGCTCGGCACGCTGCGGGGCGAGGCGGCCCATGAGGCCCTGCAGAACCTACGCATTCGGGGCATCTATGGCCTGCGGCGATCGGAACGGGTCTACCCCTGCGGCCACGTCGCCAGCCACGTGATCGGCTTCGTGAACCGCGAGGGCTTGGCGGTCTCGGGCGTCGAGCGCGCCCTGGACTTTTTCCTCAGGGGCCACGAGGGCTGTCTGAGTTCCGAATGCGACGGCCGGCGCCGCGAGCTGGCCCAGTTCCGCCACTTCGAGATCCTTCCCCAGAACGGAGCAAATGTCCTCCTGAGTCTGGACATCTTCATCCAAAATGCCGTCGAGGCGCTGCTGGATCGCTGGGAACAGCGCCACCATCCGCAGGGGATGAGCGTGCTGGTCAGCGACGCGACCACCGGGGAATTGCTGGCCCTTGGCAACCGCCCGTCCTTCGACCCCAATGCCTATGCCCAGGCCGCGCCGGACGACCTGCGGAATCGCGCCATCACCGACTGCTACGAGCCCGGGTCGGTCTTCAAGATCGTTCCGGTCTCGCTGGGTTTGGAGTGGCGGGTGCTGAAGCCGGAGCAGATCTTCGACTGTTCCTGCGAAAGCGTGGATTTCGGCGGCCGGCGCCATCCTCTTCCGCGGGACCACCGGCCGATGGGCCGCCTGAGCGTGCTGGAGATCCTCTCCCGCTCCAGCAACCGTGGCGTCGCCCAGATCGCCCTGCGGCTCGGCCCTCGGCAACTCCACGCGGCGGCCCAGCTCTTCGGCTTCGGCGAGAGGACGGGCTACGGCTTCGACGGCGAGGCGAAAGGCATTCTGTACCCGCCTTCCCGCTGGGATGCCCTGAGCATCACCCGCCTGCCGATGGGCCATGCCCTCGCGGCCACTCCGCTGCAGGTGCACCAGGCGATGGGTGTCCTGGCCAGCGGGGGCTATCTGCTGCGCCCGCGGATCCTCGGCGCCGTGGTGGAGGAGTCCGGTGAGGAAATCCTGCACCCGAGCCCGGATATCCGGCGCCGCATCCTCTCACCCGCCACCGTCCGTCTCGTGCGCGCAGCGCTGTCCAATCCCGAAAAAATGCTCCTCTCCGGCGTCCACTGCGCCGGCAAGTCCGGCACGAGTCAGAAGATCATCGGGGGGCGCTATTCCAACGAGCATCACATTGCCAGCTTCAGCGGATTCTTTCCGCTGGAGAACCCTCAGGTTCTCATCACGGTGGTGCTGGACGATCCCCAGGTGGAGAGCGGCGTCGCCTGGGGCATGCGTCTCGCCTTTCCCCTCTTCAAAAAACTGGCCAAGCGGATCATCCGCCACCGGGAAATCCCGCCGTCGCCGAGAAATTTTTCCGCCAAAGGGTAAATTCTCTGAGTTTTTTAATCGAAAAACGGCTCTCTCCCTCGCTTCCGGGTGCCGGCCGGAGGGGACTTTTCCTCCGAAAAAATTTTTGTTGGAAAATCTTAAAAATGAGCGTTGACAGGAAATTCTCTTTTTAACAGGCTCAGAATGCCGGAGGAAATTATAGCAAAATATGAAGACATTCGTTAGGGGATCGGGTCGGTATCTTGTTCTAGGGGGAGCGTTTCTGGGAATTTCGGTTCTGTCCGCCTGGGATTTTAAATGGACCAAAAACTCCAACACTTGGTCTTGCAAAGTTGATGAGAGCCAGACGTTTGATACCACGAACTCTAGGGAGTATCGGTACTACTGCGATGATGCGGATCCTTTGGCAGTTTTACGCTTTAAGGCGATTAAGCCTGGGACAACTTGGGGGGTGAATCGTGGTGATGGTGTTGTTATGGTTGGGGAAGAGGTTTTCGGTGACACTGATGCGCCTTGTTATGACTCTTGTTTTAAAAAGGCGCCTATATTTAATGGCGCTTTTAACCGGATTGGTTCTTGGCTCTGCCTGCCGGAGAATGTACAGAAGGAATTGGTCCGCCTAGGAGTTGTTGGCTTGAGGGGGGTAGGCGATAGTTCGGCGGAGGGAGGCGATAGTTCGGCGGAGGGAGACGATTTTTTGGTAGGGGGAGACAATTTTCTTGCCGGTAAGGGTTTCGAGGTTTCCGTGAGCGTTTTCGGCCTCCCGGCGTCGAGAAATTTTGCTTTGACTAGCTGCTTATACGGGGAGAGGTTGTCGGCTGAGAGGGTTGTTTGTGAAATATGCGGCACGAAAATCCTCAATTCTTCGTCGAATGGCGTGGGTGGTTTTGTAAGTTTTCTCGGTGGGGGTATCGATGACTATGACGAGGAGGCTTTGTCACGTGGTCTTCCCAATGGGTATGTGATTCAGAAAGTGGGAGTTCGAAAACCGACGGAGGATGGTGATGGTTTTAGATATAAGATTGAAGTCGGTGACGGTGGCCAGGTGAGTATTAAGGAGTCAGGGGATGAATGGAGTGATGCGCTGGGTCCCGTAGACTATTGTCTCCCTGTTCGGCGGGGGGAATCTGATATTTTCATGGAGTGGGATTGTTTTTGTACAAGGTTTGGTCTTAATAGTGGAGAGAGAACGGGAGAAAATCCTTTCGACGCAGGGTGGTTGTGGCGGAGGGGTGTGATGCGGCA